>JAQCHG010000253.1 GCA_027619675.1 Cyanobacteriota bacterium | reverse complement strand
CCGACCCCGACCGCATCGATCACCTCCGCTTTACCCACCACCCGCCTGATCGTGCTAAAAGCAGACGATCGCATTGAGGTGGACGAACTGCGGGCCGGGGATCTGGGGGCAGCCGTTGGCCTCAAAGACACCTTCACCGGCGACACCATCTGCGACCCCAATGAACCCATCATTCTTGAATCTCTCTATATTCCAGAACCCGTGATTTCCGTGGCGGTGGAACCCAAAACTAAGCAGGACATGGAGAAACTCTCCAAAGCCCTGCAATCCCTGTCGGAAGAAGATCCCACCTTCCGGGTCAGCATCAACCCCGAAACCAACCAAACCGTGATCGCGGGCATGGGCGAACTCCACCTCGATATTCTGGTAGACCGCATGCTGCGGGAGTTTCGGGTGGAGGCCAACATCGGCGCTCCCCAAGTCGCCTACCGGGAAACCATCCGCAAGCCCACACGGGTGGAAGGCCGCTTTATTCGTCAAAGTGGGGGCAAGGGGCAGTACGGTCACGTGGTGATCGAGGTAGCGCCCGGTGAAGTCGGCAGCGGTTTTGAATTTGTTTCCAAAATCGTTGGGGGGACCATTCCTCGGGAGTATATCCAGCCCGCCGAGGAAGGCATGAAAGAGGCTTGTGAATCTGGTATCCTAGCTGGGTATCCCGTGATCGATCTCAAGGTCACCCTGGTAGACGGCTCCTACCACGACGTGGATTCTTCTGAGATGGCTTTTAAGATCGCCGGATCTATCGCCATTAAAGAAGGGGTAATGAAAGCTTCCCCTGTGCTACTTGAGCCGATGATGAAAGTTGAGGTCGAAGTCCCCGAAGATTTTCTAGGGGAAGTCATGGGAGACCTCAACTCTCGTCGTGGCCATATCGAGGGCATGGGGGCAGAGGATGGCATCGCCAAGGTGACGGCTCAAGTCCCCCTGGCTGAGATGTTTGGCTATGCCACCGATATTCGCTCTAAGACGCAAGGTCGGGGCATTTTCTCGATGGAATTCAGCCGCTATGAAGAGGTTCCTCGGAATGTGGCTGAAGTCATCATCGCTAAAAACAGTGGGAACGCATAGGTTAGTTAGGGACACGTAACGTAAATGGCACGAGAGAAATTTGAACGGAGTAAACCTCACGTCAACATTGGCACCATCGGTCACGTTGACCATGGTAAGACCACGCTGACGGCTGCAATTACCATGACCCTGGCGGTGACCGGGGGCGCAAAGGCGCGCAAGTATGAAGACATTGATGCTGCGCCTGAGGAAAAAGCACGGGGTATTACCATTAACACCGCCCACGTGGAGTACGAGACTCCCCAACGTCACTACGCCCACGTGGACTGTCCCGGTCACGCAGACTATGTGAAGAACATGATCACCGGGGCAGCCCAGATGGATGGTGCCATCCTGGTGGTGTCCGCTGCTGACGGCCCCATGCCCCAAACTCGGGAGCACATTCTGCTGGCTAAGCAGGTGGGCGTTCCCAGCATCGTCGTTTTCCTGAACAAGCAAGATCAGGTGGATGACGAAGAACTGCTGGAACTGGTGGAACTGGAAGTCCGCGAACTGCTCGACTCCTATGAGTTCCCTGGGGATGATATTCCCATCGTGGCTGGGTCTGCTTTGAAAGCGGTAGAATCCTTGACCTCAGGGACCACCGATGATGAGTGGGTGGGCAAAATCCTCAAGCTGATGGAAGAGGTGGATGCCTACATCCCCACCCCTGAGCGGGATGTGGACAAAGCCTTCCTGATGGCGGTGGAGGACGTGTTCTCCATCACCGGTCGGGGGACTGTGGCCACTGGTCGGATCGAGCGTGGCAAGATCAAGGTGGGCGAAACCGTTGAAATCGTCGGTATTCGCGACACCCGTAGCGTCACGGTTACTGGCGTTGAGATGTTCCAGAAGACCCTGGATGAGGGCCAAGCTGGGGACAACGTCGGCGTGTTGATGCGGGGTGTGCAAAAGGCTGACATTGAGCGCGGTATGGTGCTGGCGAAGCCCGGTTCCATCACCCCCCACACCAAGTTCCAGGCTGAGGTTTACATCCTCAAGAAGGAAGAGGGCGGTCGTCATACTCCCTTCTTCCCTGGCTACAAGCCCCAGTTCTACGTTCGGACCACCGACGTGACAGGCACCATTGCTAGCTTCACCGCTGATGACGGTAGCGATGCTGAGATGGTGATGCCTGGCGATCGCATCAAGATGAACGTCGAACTCATCAACCCCGTTGCCATTGAGCAAGGGATGCGTTTCGCCATCCGTGAAGGTGGCCGCACCGTGGGTGCAGGCGTTGTGGCTAAGATCACCGAATAACGCGCCACCCCGCTTTCACAAGGGGAAGGTTTCCAAGTTCAAGGGAGCCTTCCCCTTTCTCATCCCTAGCCCCGATCGATCTGTAGCGGGCAAATTTGAACCTTGACAATCCACTTCCTAGGACATTCTGATGGCCACCATTCAGCAACAGAAAATTCGGATTCGCTTGAAAGCCTTTGATCGCGGTCTCCTCGACACCTCCTGCGAAAAAATTGTCGATACTGCTAACCGCACCAACGCCACCGCCATCGGCCCCATTCCCTTACCCACCAAGCGCAAAATCTATTGTGTGCTGCGATCGCCCCACGTCAATAAAGACTCCCGGGAGCACTTCGAAACCCGGACCCATCGCCGCATCATTGATATTTACCAGCCTTCTTCTAAAACCATTGATGCCTTGATGAAGCTGGACTTGCCCGCTGGTGTTGACATTGAAGTGAAGCTCTAAGGCGTTAGCCAGTCTTTGGAAACAGGTTATCCCATGGGGATGGTGGATCACCCTAACCGCTAATCCCCATGGGATAAAATGTTAAGAGATTCTACGAGCTCACCCTCCTTGGGCACAGCCCTGTGGGAACCCTGGGGATTGGGCATTGAACGACAACTACTGGAGATAATGGCATCCTCACCCTCCTTGGCCGTTAGAGAGCTTCCCCTGTTTCCTTTACCTGAACTGGTGCTATTTCCGGGAGCCCACCTGCCCCTCCATATTTTCGAGTTTCGCTATCGCATCATGATGAATACAGTGCTGCAAGGCGATCGCCGCTTTGGGGTACTCATGATGGATCCGGAATCTGGCAAACCTGCCCGCATCGGCTGCTGCGCTGAAATTCTTCACTGCCAACGGTTACCCGACGATCGCATGAAAATGCTGACCATTGGTCAACAGCGCTTTCGGGTGCTGGACTACGTTCGCGATAAACCCTACCGGGTTGGCCTCGTCGAGTGGATTGATGATCAACCCATCGAACAGGATTTAGGGCAGTTGGTCACCGAAGTGGATCAACTGTTGCGGGATGTGGTGCGCTTATCGGCCAAGCTCACGAGCCGAGATGTTGAGCTGCCCAGCAACATTCCTGACTTGCCCCTAGAACTGTCCTATTGGATTGCCAGTAACCTCTACGATGCTGCCGATGAGCAGCAGTCGCTGTTGGAAATCCTAGACACGGGCCAGCGCTTAGAGCGGGAAGCAGAAATTCTCACCACCACCCGTAACCACCTGGCAGCCCGCACTGCCCTCAAGGACGTGCTGGAATAGGCCAGACGGAATAGACCAGGGTGCCTAGGCCAGATACTTGGCCCATTGGGGCACAACGGTGGGTGACCCGTACCACAGCACCCCTGGTTTGGGGGAATGGTAAACCCCTGCCAGCAAAAGATTGTGGGCATCGTCTAGGTGGGCGGCAGCAATGGGGGTGATGCCATCTCCCCACAGGTCCCCTTGGCCACAGGTGAGTTGGTAGCTATTGTAGGTAAACCAAGTGCGCCAGCGCTGGCCATAGACCGCCTTCCCCGCCGCACAGACATACTTAACCTGGGGATAAAAAGCGCCGGGATAGGTTTGGTTGACGAAATCAAGATTTTGGCGGGTCCAGCGTTCTTGGCTGGTGTGGGGCGTACCCAGGGTGATGAGGGTGTGAACGTGGCGATGGCCCTGCCAGCAGTTGTCGCGATCGCGATCAGCGGCGTGAACCTGGTAGGGCACGTCCCCTAGATAGATGCGGGCAATCCAGCCGCCAGCGGAATGGCCAATCAGGTTGATCGGCTCGCCCTTGGCCTCTGCTTGCACCTGCTGGACAGTCTGTGCGATCGCCGCCAAAATTGGCTGCACCGATCTGCCCCCTAGGGTCGGTAACCAATCCCGGCGGGTCAGGGGCACCGTCACCACCGTGCGTCCGGTTTGCCGTAATTGCGCTTCTAAGGAACGGTAGGGGGCCGCCCCCGCTAAGTAACCGGGTATGATCACCGTCGGTAAAGCCATCGCACTTCAATCAAACGGAGGACTGTGGGGCCGAAACCGCCTTGATTAGCTTAAAACGTCTGAGTCGCCAGCAGCCGTAAGGCCCGTCATTCATGCCAGCGACCCTCTTTGGGGCGGATCGATTACAGCCCCTAGCC
>JAQCHG010000252.1 GCA_027619675.1 Cyanobacteriota bacterium | reverse complement strand
AATGCCGATTTGGCGTGGACAGTGGCCACTTTACCCAACAGATTAAACTGGACGCGCTAGTTGAGCTTGGCGCGAATAACCCTACCTTCTAACTCCCTATCTCCCATGCTCCCCATCTCCCCGGCCCAAGGAAACGGTTGGCAAACTTACGCCGCGCTGGACTAGTCTCTTACCCTGGCCCTTGGCCATGATAATTCTGGAATTATCATGGCCACCGTTCCTTAACGCAGATTCTAATAGGTGGCGGTTAGCCGCTGTTGCAGGTAGGCTCCCGCAGTGATGGGGGGATAGGACTTGCCTTGATTGGCCCTGAGGGGGGTAATTAACGTTGCTGGGTTGGGATCACAAAAGAGGGCCATGGCGTAGCGGATCGATCGCCCGTTTTCAGGGGAAACCACTTCCACTCGATGGGGGGTAGACCGGAGGCGATCGCCCGTCCAGCGCTGCATGAGGTCACCAATGTTGATCAGAATGGTGCCGGGTTGAGGCTCTACTCGATGCCAGGTGCCTTGGCGACACTGCACCGCTAAACCCGGCTGTTGCTGAAATAGGAGGGTGATAGAGCCATAATCTGTATGTTCTCCGGCCCGTAGGGTACCCACAGGGGCAGCGGAGATGGGCGGGTAATGGAGGAGGCGCAGGGTATGGAACTGGGCTTGGTGATGGCAGGCAAAGGTCTCTTTGGGTAAGTCTAACCCCACAGCTAGGGCGGTGAGCAGGGGAAAAACCAGTTCATTTGCCGCAGCATAAAAATCTAGCAGCACTGAGCGAAATTCAGGCAGCGAGGCGGGCCAACGATTGAGGTGCGCTGGGCTATTGGCTGCGCCAAGATTAAACGCCTCTTTAGCGTCACGGGTAATACCTGGATTGAGGCTCTCTTGCCCTAGGGATACATACCCCCGGTTAGCTTGGGAAGATTGCCAAGCGATCGCGGCCTTTTCCCCTGGGGTGAGTTGAAACAGTTGTGTGGTCTGGTGCCAAGCGGCAGCCTCTAGGGCCGGGGTGATGGGGTGATGGGCTAACTGTACAAACCCTAAGGTTTCCAGTGCGTGGCAGAGTTCCCTGGCAAACTGCAACTGGCTGCTGGCATCGCCATGGTGCCAATGGCGATAGTCCAGGTTTGGGATTGTTACCATCCCCGTTCCCCCATCGATAAGGTGCCTGCTGGCAGGTCGTCTCATTGATTCTAGGGGGTAGGGGCAATCCACATTCGATCTCCTGGCGTATACGGGTCAGCCATTGCCTCTGGGTTGATGGCGTGCCCTCAGACTGGGTCAGACTGGGGCTGTTGACAACGGACCTTAAGCTCCTATCATAGGCATATAACTAACTAGTGTAATATTGAGGTTTTCTATGGTTTTCCGCCTGATCCAAGCCGCCCTAAGGGCTTGTATGGTCACCTTCGGTCTCGTGGCTATTCTAAACATCACCCCCGCCGCAATCGCTGCCCCAGGGCCAGTACCCGCAGATTTGCCCCAAGCGGTAGCAGAAATTGAGTCCCTCGACGCCATGCGCTCTGGGCTGGCCTCTACCCTAGAAGGTCAGACTGAGATGCCGACGGGGGAGACCTTCAAACAGGTGTGTAAACCCGTGGGAATGCGGGCTAAGCAACTGAGTCAGGAAAGGGGCTGGCAGGTGAAGCAGATTGCCAATCGCTATCGGAATCCGGCCCATGCCCCCGATAATCTCCATGCCCGTATGGCCTTGGCTAAATTTGAGCAGGATCCAGACTTGGTTGGGTTTTGGGACCAGGAAACGATGGGGGATCAGACGGGTGTGCGCTACTACCGACGCATCAATGTGGAAGCCACTTGTTTAGCTTGTCATGGGGCCAAGGGCGATCGCCCCGATTTCGTTAAAGCCAAGTATCCCGACGATAGGGCTTATGACTTTAACGTGGGGGATCTGCGGGGTATGTATGCGGTGTTTGTACCCGCCACCACCCAGGCAGATGTCCAGGCAGCATTGCAGTAAACCTGAGCCATGGTGAGATTTTTGATGCTAACCCTTACTGCTGCCCTCCAGGCTGGGGATCGTAGCGTTGTCGCTGCTATCCGGGCTGCTGTCCGTCGATTCAGGGGTTCAGTTTTGATCGGGCTGCTGGCGATCGCCCTGGGGCTGTGGCCCATGGCGGCAGAGGCGAACCCAATCCGGGTGTTGGAAGAAGCCCCAGGGCAGATGGTTTCTCAAGTGCGGGAGCCGGTGGTGGATGGAGAGGGTCGTCGCTGGCAGGTGGTGGCCTTTCAACGGCGTACACCCCAGGGGCTGCAACCCTTGGCTTTGCGGCTGGTGGGGTTTCCTGGTCAGGTCACCTTTGTGCGGGGGGAAATGCTGATCCTTGAAGATGCGTTGGGAGATCGCTGGCAGGCCGCCGATGATTCTGTTCATATATTTACCGATGTTGACTCACCGGAACCCCACATCGGTCAGTACCGCATCGGGGACCTGTGGACACAGCTTCCTGACGCTATTCCCCTCACCCTGCAAGTACCCACCGTAGCGGGAACGGTGCCCTTGTCCGTAGGGCCAGGTACTGTTGCTGATTGGAAGGCATTAGCCCGCTCCATGACTGATGCTGAGTCTGGGGGTTGAGGGGGCGATCGCCATTGCCAAGTAGCCAGGACTCGTCAAACTTCATACCCGCCGCTGATTTCGACTCCGCTCAATCAGCTAGACGCTTTATCCGGCAAGGATTTATAGGGACGCAGACCCTTGCGCCCTGCAATCAGTGGAATTCCCGCCCGAAGTTGGACTCAGATATCCGGTTGCCCGATACATTTGGACTCAGATATCCGGTTGCCCGATACATTTTGAGGGCGCAGACCCCTGCGCCCCTACTGACTCTCTGGGGTGGAGCTTCACAGCATTTCCTCTATCGACTTATCCCGAACTGAGGTTACAAAAGCTCACAGATTCACGAAGTTTCTTGGGTAACAATCCAGGAAAGATACTGGATAGATTTGTTACCCAAGAAACTAAGGCTTGTCCCTGACCGAACACCCTTGCATACTGGGCTCTAGAACGTATTTACCTCTGAATCTACGCCTTGTCCCTTTCCCAACTCCCTGGCCCTGACGGTTACGAAGCCCTTCTGCAAGATTTAAAGGGGCGGATTCGGGCTGCCCAGGTCAAAGCTGCCCTAGCGGTCAACCAGGAGCTGATCCTGCTCTATTGGCAGTTGGGACGGGAAATTTTGCAGCGGCAGGCCCTAGAGGGGTGGGGTAGCAAAGTAATCAACCGCTTAGCCCAGGATTTAAAGCAAGAATTTCCCGATGTGAAGGGGTTTTCACCCCGCAACCTCAAGTACATGCGGGCCTTTGCAGAGGCCTATCCTGACAAAGCAATTGTGCAGCAGGTGGCTGCACAAATTCCCTGGACCCATAACTGTGTCTTGCTGGATAAGGTCAAAGATCCCCAAGAACGGCTGTGGTATACCCAGCAGGTGCGCCACCACGGTTGGAGCCGTAATGTCATGGCTTTGCACATTGACAGTGGTCTCTACCGTCATCAGGGGGAAGCTGTCACAAATTTCCAGAGCGTATTGCCTGCCCCCCAGTCGGATTTGGCCCACCAGCTCCTGAAGGATCCCTACAATTTTGACTTCTTAACCCTGGGCAGCAGCTTTCGGGAGAGTGAGTTAGAGCAAGCCCTGATCCAACACATTCGAGACTTTCTGCTGGAGTTGGGGGTGGGGTTTGCCTTTTTGGGCAGTCAGTATCCCCTAGTGGTGGATGACAAGGAATACCATTTAGATCTTTTGTTCTACCATACCCATCTGCACTGCTATGTGGTGATTGATTTACAGCTAGGGGAGTTTGAGCCTGAGTTCTCGGGCAAGATGAACTTCTACGTTTCAGCGGTGGATGCCTATCTGCGTCGAGAGGGGGATAACCGGACACTGGGTATCATTCTCTGTCGCAGTAAGCGCAGGACAACGGTGGAGTTTGCCCTTCAGGATCTTGAGAAACCCATAGGGGTGTCCACCTATCGCCTCAAGACGGATCTGCCTCAAGGACTCCAGGGAAGTTTGCCTTCAGCCCAGCAATTACAGGCGGAGATGGAGGCGGTCATAGCTGGTTTAGACCAGCAAGATCCTGAAGTTTAGCTAACCCTTTAGGGAGGGTGGATTTTTTCACAGTTTTATCCATCAACTGGGTTTTAGCTGTCTATCGGGGGATGGGTTAGCCCGTAGTGGCAGCCTGTGTAGCAGCGACTTTGAGGTAGTAGAGCAGGGTGGGGAGTTCTGCATCCTTGAGGTCTCGCCGTTGTCGGCCTTGAAAGCGATCGCGAATGAACCCTTGAACCTGTTGAAAGTCCCATCCCAGTTGGCGAATGGTGGTTTGAATATGGCCTAGGACCTCAGGTAGGGGCCAGTCATCGGGTAAAGGACTGGTGTTAGGGTTATTGGCTGGGATTTTTTTCGATCCGGGT
>JAQCHG010000251.1 GCA_027619675.1 Cyanobacteriota bacterium | reverse complement strand
TCCATCCAGGGCATTGTGCTGCACTACAGTAACTACCCGTATATCAAGGGTCAATTTAATGCGCCTTTCTGGTTACCTGCGGCCCTTCAGCGTCTCAAGGAAGCCCGTAACATTCCCCTGGTGGTGATGTTCCATGAACTGCCCACCCTAGATCTCAAACTGCTGAAGCTCTTTAACCCTTGGCAAAGTCAAGTTTCACGGCAGTTAACTCGTCTTGCTAGCGGGGTAATCACCGATAGCCATCGCTTTAAGAAAGTGCTGTCTCGCTGGGCTTCCCAACCGATTCCCTGCATTCCTGACTTTTCTAATATCGGTGAACCAGACGTGGTGCCACCCCTGAGCGATCGCCACCGCCAACTGGTTATTTTCGGGGGGCATGATCGTAGCCGGATTTATCGCAACCATCTTTCCAAACTGCTTAAGGCCTGTCAGGCATTAAAGATTGAGAAGATTATCGATATTGGTCGCCCGCTAGATTTAGATCCCCAACCGTTTGGGGATATTCAGTGGATTCAGATGGGATTCCAACCCTCGGAAGTTGTCAGCCACACCCTACTGGAGTCAGTTGCTGGGATGATTGACTACACCCGCTTTCCAGGGGATCTAGGCAAATCATCTGTGTTTGCAGCGTTTACCTCCCATGGGGTGCTGCCCTTGGTCACCGCCTATAATCCCTCTGAAAAGGACGGTTTGCACCTACAGCAGCAATACCTCACCCCTGCGACCCTGCCACCAACGACAGATTTGAAGTCTCTGCAAGCGATCGCTACCGCCGCCCACACTTGGTACCAGCAACACACCCTAGCCAAGAATGCTGCGGTATTTGCCCAACAACTCTTCCCCAGCACCCTCCCTGCCTTGTAAACGCAGGGGTGCAGCTACTCCTCCGTCGTCACCGTGCCCTCAGCCAGCGTGGTTCCTAGGATGGTTACCCTCCGTTAATTGCAGATTGATGGGTAACCACCACCTTGGGTTGTGTAGCAAGTAAAGCCCCTAGTCAGATGGCACGGACAGGGACAGCCATGCTGGTTCAGCAAGGTGTGCAGCAGCCATTGGAGGCTGGCTCCGCAACATAACTTAAATTATCCCGGTATCACTCACTCGATCAGGAGCATCGAATCTCAGGAATGTGAGTTTTCTGTAAATATACTGACTTTTTTCTATTAAGGGTATGATTTGGTCCCGAAGGACCTGAGGAAAACACGTAATATTGTTGAATACCTTGCTAACTAGGTTGATGCCTAGTCTCAGTAGTTTTTCGAGGCATCTGATCACACCAGTAACGTGGGCATCGGGTTTGACTGAGGCCCTGAGAGCTGTTTACTCCCTAGATTCACCATCTAGGTTTAATCACCCGATGTATTCTGCTGCCGCGATCGCCTCTTGACTGACTTCTGAATAAATCCTCTCTATTTGAGGCTCAGCTAACGGTTGTGGGTTGAAGTGACAGTACGAACCTGCACGGTTAGGTATTTCTGTCTCCTTGTTCGAGACCGCCTGTTTATTGCAGTTTTTCTCCTCAAGATAATGACAAGGCTTATTCCGATTTCACAACCTTCTATTACAGATTTGGAAATTGCCTATGTGACAGATGCTGTTAAGTCAGGTTGGGTTTCTTCCCAAGGTGAATATATTGAAGCTTTTGAACGCTCATTTGCTGACTACTGCGGCACCCGCTATGCCCTCTCGACTGCCAACGGTACGACAGCGCTGCACTTAGCTCTCGTCAGTTATGGCGTTGGTGTTGGGGATGAGGTGATTGTGCCGGATTTGACTTTTGTGGCGACTGCAAATGCCGTTGCCTATGTCAATGCCAAGCCTGTTTTTGTGGATGTCGATCCTGATACTCTCTGTATCGATCCCTATCATGTAGAACGGGCGATTACGGTTAATACCAAAGCCATCATTGCGGTCCATCTCTACGGTCATCCAGCGGATATGGATGCCTTGCGGACATTGGCTCAGCAGTACAACTTACATTTGATTGAAGATGCGGCTGAAGCCCACGGTGCTACCTATCGAGGCCAACGGGCAGGTAATCTTGGGGATTGTGCTGCCTTTAGCTTTTATGGCAATAAGTTGATTACCTCGGGTGAAGGGGGGATGCTGACGACGAATGATGAGGCATTCTACCAACGTGCTAAGTACCTCCGGGACCATGCTATGAGTCCCGAACGACGATATTGGCATACGGAAGTTGGCTACAACTATCGTATGACTAATTTGCAGGCAGCTTTAGGGGTGGCTCAACTCAAAAGAATTGACGATTTTTTGGCTAAAAAGCGGAGTATTTTTGAGCATTATTGCGCTTATCTACAAAACATTTCTAAGCTCAGATTGAATTTTGTGGATCCATGCTCAAGTAGCTCCTACTGGATGGTTTGTCTCCAGATTGATGGCTATTCTGAAAGTCAGCGAGATCACTTGATGGCTTTTTTGAAGAAACGGGGTATCGATAGCAGACCCTACTTTTATCCACTGTCGGATTTGCCCATGTATGCAGAGTATGCAGACAGGGCTATCCGTACACCTGTTGCCCATACCGTAGCGGCCCAAGGTATCAATCTCCCGTCCTACTTTGATCTGACAAATGCAGAAGTGGATTATATCTGTCAGACACTCGTTCGATATTTTGTCCCTGCCGAGCGGGGGGTAGCATTGGCGACTCCGACGCTGAATGCAGAGATCTTGTCTTTGGCAGGCTAAGGCGTGGGGGCAATCAACGACGCAATCGTTGCAAGGTAAGCATTGTCACGCCCGCTCCCAGAACTCAGCGAGGGGCTGTAACCGCCTTATAACCAAGGGGCTGGCGATTCCACAGCCCTTCGTACCATGCCTGTGAGCGGGGTGGGAATCCCCTGCGCTCTGTCTGTCCTGACTGGCGGGGGGAGGGGGGGGAATTCTAGAATGGGCCATAACGCTAGTGGGCTTTTGCGATGACAGGCCAACCTCCTTTTCCGCCATTGCAGTCACCCCCACCATCGGGTTCTGGGTCGGGAGAGGTGTCTCCTGCCCTGTTTAGGCATCGGCAATTTTGGCTGCGGTTGGCGGCTTATCGCCCCCTGTTGGTGTTGGGGGGGATTTGGATTCTGCTGATGGCGATCGCGTTTGTGGCCTATAGCCGCCTGCTCTACACCGGCTCCCAAACCCCCACCCCCACTGCCGTTTATCCCCATCAAACGCCCCCTAGCCTTGAAGCGACGCCACCAGACGCCGCCCCACCAGACGCGGCTACCCCACCGACATTCCTGCCAGGGAATGGGGATACGCCCAATCCCTCCCTGGCAGGAATGTCGGTGGGGTCCTTGGCGGTGATGGTGGCTCTGTGTGCCGGGGGGTGCTTTGTGATTACCCGACAATTGCAGGCTCCCCCCAAGCCCCGCCAACGTCGTCCCAAGGTGGTGGCTCGTCCCCCCGTTGCCGCATCTCCGCAACCTGCTAAACCTGGTCCGCAACGGTTACGGCCCTACAGTCCAGCAGAGGCCATCACGGCTCCGCAGGCCCCTACACCACCCGTGACGCCAGCGCCGACTCCAATGCCGACCGCAACCCCGACCGCAGCCCCGACCCAGGTGGTAGCCCCTACGGAGACCACGTCGGTGGACTGGGGGCAGGACAGTTTGATCAATGCGGTGGATCTGCGCCAACGGCGATCGCTGTCTTCGTTTATGTAGGGATGCCTAAAGTTTGCCCTCAAAGACCGCCAGGTTCCTTGGGATGCAGCGGCTACAGGCCCTAGCCAGGTGACAGGAGCGGGCGCGGTATCCCAGCAAGACGCTCACCCTCCCTCAACGACGCGCCCCCGAGAACGTTGCCCCCATGGCTGTCCCGCCATCGCCTGTATTAGCCACGGGACCTGGGGTGGGTGGAGGCTGAGGTAAACCAATGTAAAGATGAGAGCAGTCTTTTCAGGCTGTTTTAGGGGTTCGTCTTTAGTGTCTCGCCTCAGTGTTGTCTACCACCCCGACTATGTTGCTCCGCTGCCGCCGGGGCACCGTTTCCCCATGCCTAAATTTGGGCTGCTGCGGGAGGTGCTGTTGCGGGATGGGGTGATTCAGGAAGGGCAGATCTATCAACCGGGAGCCCCGCCCTTGGCGTGGCTGCAACAGGTCCACAGCCCCACCTATGTACAGGCTTACTGCCAAGGCACCCTGGACGACAAGGCCCAACGACGCATTGGCTTGCCCTGGAGCCCCAATCTGGTGCGGCGCACCTGCACGGCGGTGGGGGGCACGATTTTGACCGCTAAGTTGGCGTTGAATCAGGGGATTGCCTGCAATACCGCCGGGGGTACCCACCACGCCTTCCCGGATTATGGATCCGGTTTTTGCATTTTCAACGACTTGGCGATCGCCTGTCGGGTGTTACTAGGGCAGGGGTTGGTGCAGCGGGTGTTGATTGTGGACCTAGATGTGCACCAGGGGGATGGTACG
>JAQCHG010000250.1 GCA_027619675.1 Cyanobacteriota bacterium | reverse complement strand
GGGCGGCGTTGCCTACGACGGGCTGTATGAGGGTGCCCCCTCTCAGTTCGATGTCATCCTGATGAATCCCCCCTTTGGGGGCAAAGAAGGCAAAGCCGCCCAAACCAACTTTGCCTATCAAACCGGGTCTACCCAAACCCTCTACTTACAACACACCATCGCCTCCATGAAGAAAGGTGCCCGCTGCGGCATCGTCCTCGATGAAGGCATCCTGTTCCGCACCAACGAAACCGCCTTTGTCCAGACCAAGCGCAAACTGCTCGATGATTGCGATGTGTGGGCGATCCTGAGCCTGCCCCCTGGGGTCTTTACCTCAGCCGGGGCCGGGGTCAAAACCAACCTGGTCTTTTTCACCAAGGGCCAACCCACCGAGTCCATCTGGTATTACGACCTCAGCGATCGCAAGGTCACCAAAAAGAAACCCCTGCTCGATCAGGATTTCGATGACTTCCTAACGCGGCTACCCCAACGCCAAACGGGCGATCGCAGTTGGGTCGTCACCCGCCCAGAGATTGAGGCCAAGAACTTTGACCTCAAAGCCGTCAACCCCAATAAGGGCGTTGAGGAAGATACCCGTACCCCTCAAGAACTGCTCGACATTATTGAGGCGAAAGGGAAGGAAGTAACGGTGGCGATCGCTAAACTCAGAAAATAAGTAGCCACTCCATGTTCAATCTCAGCCTGTATGGATTCTAGAGATCTGGGCATGGCCAAACCCAAGGCCCTGGGAATGGCGAACTGCCCCCAGGGCCTTGGGTTTAAGGGTTTTTGTCTCTATGGGCGATACTGGATTCGAACCAGTGACCCCTTCCGTGTGAAGGAAGTGCGCTACCACTGTGCTAATCGCCCGTGCGATTTACTAATCTACCACGGCTAGCGCATGGTGCCAACGACCATCCCAAAACTCCCAACAGCCCCTTTAGCCGATCGCCACATCCCCATCGCTGTAGCCTTGGGCCTCCTTCAACTGGGCTTGCAGCAGGGCTTGGAACTCAGGGCGGCGAATTTCGACCCCCTGCTTAAGATTGCCGGGGGTTTCAAAGAAAATCAGGCTGTCCAGACTCTTCAACGCCAGCATTTGAAACAAAATGTGGGTGACCGGGGTGGGGATGGCCATCAGTTGCGGATCCTTCACCGACTGGGGACCCGCCCCCGCATCCGCCAAGGTGGGATAGGCATAGATAATGTTGCGCCGCACATTGGGTTCGCGACGGTTGCTGAGGGTGGTCATCACCCATCCCTGATCCAGGGTTTGCAGTACGTAATACTCTGAATGCTGCAAGCGTTCGGCAATGGCCTTGAGGGTCGGGGCGATCGCCGTCATGGCAGTGCCGGTCACGCCATCGTTGGGGGCACCCTCCAGCAGCACTTGAATTTGTTGATCCAGCGTATCCATAGCTTGTATCCTCTCTTCCACCCAGGCGGGGCTGCCGCTTTGCTGCGTTGGGGTGCCATTGGCCCCATCTGCACTGGTGATCATAGGGCGGCATGGCGATCGCCGCTAGCCTAACCCATAGACCCCCAGGGGGGCAGAACCTTTCCATCCCCCCAACTGAGCATTCGAGCATCCTGAAACTGGGGGTGAGGCTGGAACCCCCAGGCAGGGCCAAAAGTCCTGTGTTAGGGTTTGAAGGATCTACGTACCCTTGGGGGCTCCTGGGTCAGAGCGTGGAAGCACTGTCGGAGCAGCTATTTCAAGAACTGAAGCAGGCCACCCAGGCAGCGTCCAATCTGTGTCGGGCCACGGCTGAGCGGCTGAGTGCAGAGGTGCAGCGCATTTGCACTGAGAGCCAGCGCATCCAGGCTTCGGGGGAAGTGGAAACCTGGGCCTTAAGCCTGGGTCGCCATCGCACCCAACAGTGCCTGAAATACTATCGCCTGGGCTCCATGGCCGGTCGGGTCGAACTCCACAGCACCCTAAGCGCGATCATCTATCGCTACATGGGCTCCCGAGCTGGCCCCGCCACCTACCAAAACCGCCTGCAACTGATCGAAGACTTTTTGCAGGGGTTCTATGGCGAAGCCCTCAACGCCTTTCGGCGCGAAAATCAACTGCCGCCCAACTTTCAACCCCGGCTGCTGTTGGAGCTAGCGGAATATATGGCCTTTGCTGAGCGCTACGGCAAGCGGCGTATTCCCCTGCCCCGTGGGCGCAGTCAGCAGTTGATCATTCTGCGGGCACAAACCTTTACCAAACAGCAACCCGCCGATCTCTTGGTGGATTGGGAACAGGCCACCGAAGCGGGGGGCTACGAAGCCGACGACGTGCGGGACCTGGTGCCCTACCAACAACTGCGGGAAGCCCTGGTTACCGATCCCGATGCCCTGCCAGAGGAGGTGCTGCGCAATCGGGTGGTGGAAACCCTGTTGGCCTATCTCAAGGAACGCAACCAGGCGGACTGCGCCGATTATTTAACCCTGCGGCTACTGGACTTACCCACCGCAGAAATTGAGGCCATGCTCAACCTCACCCCGCGCCAACGGGATTATTTGCAGCAGCGATTTAAGTATCATTTGATTCGCTTTGCCCTCTCCCACCATTGGCAACTGGTGCATGAATGGTTAGAAGCCGATCTAGAGCGCAATTTGGGCTTGACCCCCCAGCAGTGGGAACAGTTACAGGGATGTCTTTCCCCCCGGCAAGGTAAACTTCTGGCCCTCAAGCAGGCAGGCTGGAGCGATGAGGCCATTATTCAACAGTTGGGGTTAACCCCAACCCAGTTCCAAAAGCAGTGGTCTAAGCTGCTAGAGCAAGCTTGGGAAATCCGCAATCTTTAAACTATCCGGAACGATGAGGGGCAGCTATGAACAGTAACCCAGATACCCTGAGAAGCTTTTTAATCGGACTCCTGGATTACTTCAGTCCGACAGGCGCTTCACCATCAGGGGGTGTTGGTGGCGGTGATCTATCCCAGGGCCTACAGTCCGAGCTTCAAGGGGCATCTTCAGCATCCCGCCAAGGGTCCGATGTCTCATCCGAGGGGACCCACCACACCAAGACTGGCTTCGATATGCCCCCCTTATCCGAGTTGGGAGAGATGCCCGCTGTGCAAACCCATTTCCAATCGTTACTGAAACGTCGTCTCCAGAGCGAAATTGAGCTGCGTCCGCCCCTGTTTCCGTGGGAAACAGAATTGCAGGACTATCCCGTGGTGGCGGCGACCTTAGCCTCCCCTTGGTTGGCTCAATTGCGATCGCTGTCATTACCCACCCAACTGCCTGAGGCAGTGCTCACCACCCTGCTCAACCGTTGCCAAACGGTGCTGCAAGAGGCCCTACAACCCGGTGTGCAGTTGGTGAAGGCGGTCGAAGCGTTGTTTCCTGAACAACCCGAAGCCGTAAACCAAATTGCTGGGCTGGTCTTGGCGGGGGCCACCGGACGGGATGATAACCCTGAGGGCCGTCGCCGTTTGGATGGACTCGAAAACGCCTTCCCGGAGGGCTATGGCGGCGCGAACCCCCAACAACAGGTCACCCTGGCCATGTTGGCCGCCCAGGAAATTTTTGATGCCCTTACCCTAGAGGTCTCTGCGATCGCCCCCACGGTGCAGCGCCTGTGGGAAACCGACCAAGGTCCCCTGACGCTGACGGTACGCCACGGGGCTGATGCCCTTCAGGTGACCGCCCAATGCCCCGGACCAGGATCCTTGGTCCTCAGTGGCCAAGGGGAAGCCGTGAGCCAAGCCCAGGGCGGCACCCTCAGCCTCACCCTGCCCCAGCCAGAACCGGGACGGTTCTATCCCCTGGCGGTCAGCTTGGGGGCCGATGAAGCCACCACCCTGACCTTTTCCCTAGTGGTGCGTTAGGGCGCGTCATCCCTTCCGGCTGCCCGCCCGCTTGGGAAACCATCACCGCCCCTACTCCGGTTTTCTGACTAGGGGCGGTAACCCTTTCCCCTAGGATTGACGCAAACTGCTGCCGAATCCTCGCCTTTCCGTTGAGACAAGGGGCTGAAGCGCCTGGTTTGTCGGTGTGACTGCGTCAGTCCTGTCACCGCAGGGGGCTGGCGGTGATGGATACCAGCCCCTCGGGGGGCGGTGAGCTAGCCCCAAGTCTCCGCAAAGCCTGGGCTAGCATAGGGACGATTCGTTGGAGCCTGAGCCGTGTCTGCCTCCCCATCGTCCCCGCCCCCCGTGACCACCTGGCAGCGGTTTCTGCAAATCTGGGCCGGCCAAGGGGATCCCCCAGAGGACTCCCGGCTGTTGCGGACCCTGGTGCAGGGCATGGTGACCCTCGGTATTGGGGCTGTTGCCGTGGCGGCGGTCGGGGTGACCCCCACCAGTTGGCTCAATTTACTGGCGATTCCCGCCAGTGGGTTAGGCAGCTATTGGAGTTGGCGGCACCGCTATCGGGCCAACGTCACCACTAAATTCGTGATTGCCCTGGGCATGTTGGGTGCCCTGGGCTTTTTTTTTGCGCGGTTGGTGGGGCGGGGGGGCGATACCCGCATGTTGTTGG
>JAQCHG010000249.1 GCA_027619675.1 Cyanobacteriota bacterium | reverse complement strand
CTAAACAAACACCCTGCGCCGGGGACCCGCGCAGGGTGCTTAAAAGCTGGGTAGTTCACCGCAGTGCCGTCTTACCTCAGTTTTCGACCTGGGAGACCCAGGTGGGAACACAGGCGCTGGATTTTAAGTTTCCGGGTACAAGCCCGGTCTACTGCCATCCGCACAGTTTGGTTCCCTGATTCAGAAAGCATAGATCGCAAAACAATATTGGCAGTCACCAACACCGCAGCGAAACTAGGCCCATCATAACCAACCCCCACCGCTCCACCGCAAGGGGTTGACGGAAATCCCCCCATAGTTGTTGGGGTGGGGCCTGCAAGGGCAGACCGCCCCCTGTACGGTTCTCCCTAATGTCATCGCCTACTGGGGATACCAGAGGGCTTCCACCGATTGGATCAGCCCCGGCAGGTCCGCCGCCTGTGCTCCGTCGAGGCAGAGGGTGACGTGGCCCAATTTGCGGCCTGGGCGGGCGGCGGCTTTGCCATACCAATAGACCTGGGCTTGGGGGATGGCGGCGAGGCGCGATCGCGCGTCTGGGTAGTCATGGTCGGCGGTCTCAAACCCCAGCAAGTTCACCATCACGGCACAGTCGCAGGTCATGGCGGTGGAGCCTAGGGGGCGATCGCTGATGGCCCGCAACTGCTGCTCAAATTGCGAGGTCTCGCAGGCATCTAGGGTGTAGTGGCCAGAGTTGTGGGTGCGGGGGGCGACCTCATTCACCAACAGGCGATCGCCCGGTGCGAGGAAGAGTTCGATCCCCATCACCCCCACATAGTCGAGGGCATTGACCAGGATCGTGGCCAGGGCGGCAGCCTGCTCCGCCACGGCAGGCGAAATCTGAGCCGGAGCAATCACCCGCCGACACACTTGGTCAATTTGCTGGGTTTCCACCGTGGGGTAGGTGACGACTTCGCCCTGGGCAGAGCGGGCCACCATAATCGCCAGTTCTTTTTCAAAGGGGATAAATGCCTCCAGCACCACGGGCACCCGGCCCAGGCGCTCCCAAGTTTCAACCAGATCAGCCCAGGTCTGGAGAATGAACGTGCCCTTGCCGTCATAGCCCAGACGACAGGTTTTCATCACCAGGGGCCACCCCACCTGCTGGGCCAAGACCTTAGCGCTGGCTAAATCAGTCTGACTCCCCAGAAAGGCCAGGTTGGGGTTGGGCAACCCGATCTGGGCAAAGCATTGCCGCTGGGTGCCTTTGTCTAATAGGGGGGCGATCGCCCGTAGGCTGGGACGAAAGGTTTCCGGCGGCAGGGCCGCGAGGGCGGCTAGATCAATAAATTCATTTTCAAAGGAAATCACGTCGCAGCGCTGGGCCAACTGGGCGGTGGCGGCCCCATCGGCGACGGGGGCAATCAGGCTATCGGCGGCGATCGCCACGGCGGGATCCTGGGGGCTGGGGGTTTGCACCACCAGTTCCAACCCTAACGCTTTAGCGCCAGGGGCCATCATCCAGGCCAATTGCCCACCGCCGATGATGCCCACCCGTTGAATGGGAGATTGCTGGTCTGTTGGGGATTGCGATCGCGCCATGGCCCACCTTCTGCCGTCCGCTAGCCATCATAGAGCGTCCTTTGGCACAGATGAACCATTGACAGGGCCTAGGCCATTGAGTAGCCTGTGGTGAGGTTTTAAAAACCGAGTCCTGACCCGCTACACGTCCTGAGGCTTGGTATTGCATATTTTGGGGAAAATTTTCCCCTTCGGGCCTAACTTCCTGAACTGGGCCTGAGTTTTACTGAACTTTTCCCCATGGGCAGTGCCTGCCCCATCTAGGAAAGTAGAACCACAGCCACGGTCACGGGCTGAGCTGTTCTACTTCCTTAGATGCCATGCAAACGCCCCTTCTACTCACCCAGTCGTCTCTAGAATGTCCCCACTGCGGCAAACATGCGGTGGTGACCGTGCAGGATGGCCTGTACCAATGTCTCCACTGCGACTTTAGCCGCAAACTGCCCACCCAAGATGCCGCCAAAACCAACGGTGGTTCCAATGGTGGAGCCGCCCTATTTGGCGGTTTGGGCTTTTTGCTCACCCTGGCGCTGTTGCTGTAGTCGGGTCATCCCTGGGTTCCTGGTCGGTTCTAGCCTAGGAACCCCATGCGGATGGACTCCCGTCTGCGTTCCTATCGGCCCCATGCATAAGTCGCATGGATTTATGCCGAATCTTCATCAGGGTGTATCGCATTGACCGGGGTGGACCCCCACCCAATTCACCAGCTTGAGGAGAGGATGCCCCCATGAACCTACTCAAAGCCTTGTTTCCTATCACTGAGGACCCGAGCCACTTTTTTGACAATACCCTACCGTTCTTCAGCGGCCACTGGCCTGAACCGACGACCCCCAGCCCCATACTGCTGGCCCAGGTGGATGACCCGATCGCACCGGGGCAGTTGGGGCACGTCAAGTTCCAGGGCTCCCGCTGGCGGGCCTGCCACCAGGGCCGCATGGTGCTGGTGACGGGCCAACAGGTCCAGGTGGTGGGTCGCCAACGCAGCAACATCTTGGTGGTGGAACCGATCCACTGCCCGCTGCCCCTGGCCTATGTCTAGCCGTTAACCCCCTCCGCCCCAGGGTTGTGACCTGGGGCGGACACACCTGGGATGTTCAGACGGGGGTTCAGTGTTGCCCATGGCCCCCATTGCGCCCCCAATTCTGATGCCGCTGGCGAAATATGTTGCAAACTTGCAACTACTCTGCTCTGCACGCCTCCTCAGTTCCCAACTTTGGGGACTGGGGAGCTTTGGAATGGATTGTCCTACTGCACAGAGCCCGCATCAACCACCAGAGGCCGCTAGCGGGCGTGGTTGTGCCCTAACTCATGGCTAACATGCGTTGAATCGGGGCTAGGGCGGCCTGGCGAATGGCCTCCGGCAGCACAATTTCGGGCTGGCGGTTTTTCATGGCCTGGTAGAGCTTCTCTAGGGTGTTGAGGCGCATGTGGGGGCACTCGTTACAGGCGCAATTTCCCGTTGGGGGGGCGGGGATGAACAGCTTGTCGGGCAGTTGCTTTTGCATCTGGTGGATGATGCCGGGTTCCGTCACCACGATGAACTGATGGCGATCGCTGGCCTGCACGTATTTCAACAGGGCCGTGGTGGAGCCAATGTAGTGGGCATGGCGCAGCACGGGCTCTTCGCATTCAGGATGGGCCACGATTTCCGCGTGGGGATATTCCATCTGGAGTTGCACCAGCTTTTTCTCAGAGAAAATTTCATGGACCATGCAACTGCCCTGCCACAGCACCAGATCCCGTCCGGTTTGGGCCATGACATAGCGGCCTAGGTTGCGATCGGGGGCAAAAATAATGGGCTGGTCGGCGGGAATCTGCTCCACGATTTTGACGGCATTGGAACTGGTGCAGATGATGTCGCTCATGGCCTTGATGGCCGCCGAACAGTTGATGTAGGACACCACTAAATGATCGGGGTGGGCTGCTTTGAAGGCGGCGAAGGCCTCCGGCGGACAGGTGTCTGCCAAGGAGCATCCCGCCGCTAGATCCGGCAGCAGCACCAGCTTGTCGGGATTGAGAATTTTGGCGGTTTCCGCCATAAAGTGAACCCCGGCGAACACGATCACATCGGCTTCGGTGGCCGCTGCCCGCTGGGACAACCCCAGGGAATCACCGATGTAGTCTGCCACATCTTGAATGTCGGGATCCTGGTAGTAGTGGGCCAGAACCACGGCATTCAGCTCTTTTTTGAGGGTTTCGATGGCCTCAAACAGATCGACGGCAGTAGCTTGGGGGGATGGGGAAGAGAGGGCGGTGGTAAACACAGGCGATCGCTTTTAGTGGCTTCTGAGAATTGAACGGATCTGAATTATAGTCGTTTTCACTAAAATTGACGACCAACCCTTCCCTCTCCCCACCCACCTGTTTGAGGGGAAGGCGCTACCAGCCCTCAAAGTCCCCAGGGCAGACGGTGGTGTTAGCCACCGTCACCACAGCGGTGAAAAAATCCACCACTTCCGGCCCGCCGCCTTGGGGGGCTGCATAGGTTTGACTAAGGGCGGCAACGGTTTGCCCTTCCTTTAATAGCGGGCAACTGCTGTAGGCCATGATGTATAGGGTTTCGGCCTCAGTTGCTTCTAGTTGAGCTTTGGCGGCTTCGGTGGTGGCGCTGGCAATCATGGCCCGTTTGCTCTTTTCTAGGCTGTTGCCAAAGAAGCCACAACTGGTGAGGGCCGCCGCGATCGCCAGCCCCCCCAACACCCAACCAGACCGTCCTAGGCCATGGCCATCACCATCACTGAGTCGCTTTGCCACACGTTCCATGGAAGTTCTCCTACACACACAACACCCTGGTTGCCCTCCCCATGGGATGCTGGCGGCCATCATGGCCTGATGGGTCGTCAACATCCTGGGATGGGGCTTGGTTTTGGTAGGGCAAATTTAGGGTCCAGATTCTCAACATTTGCCTGCCGACACAGGTACCTACCGAAACAGGGGGAGC
>JAQCHG010000248.1 GCA_027619675.1 Cyanobacteriota bacterium | reverse complement strand
CCACCGTGCGCCATTACGTCGCCACGGCTGAGCCCGTCGGCTCCAAGGTCATCGCCCAGGAATATGACCTCCAGGTCAGCCCCGCCACCGTGCGCCAAGCCATGGGCATGTTGGAGCGGGCGGGGCTGCTGTTTCAGCCCCACACCTCCGCCGGGCGGGTGCCGTCAGACCACGGCTACCGTCTCTATGTAGACCATCTGATTCAGCCCTCCCCCCAGGTCGCCCAGCAGGTGGACAGCCATTTGTCCAAAAGCCTGGACTGGGGCGGCTGGAGCATCGAAGCCCTGCTGCGGGATGCCGCCCAAATCCTCGCCACCCTCAGCGGCTACCTCACCCTAATTACGGTGCCCCAGGCCAGTTTGGCCAGCATTCGCCACATTCAATTGGTGCAGGTCGCCCCCTACCAGGTGCTGGTGGTGGTGGTACTCACCTCCCTCGAAACCCAGTCCATGGTGATGCAACTGCCCCCCCATGACGCTGGCCCTTCCCCCGAGGCCCTAGAGCGGGAGTTGCAGATTTTATCTAACTTCCTCAGCGACCAGTTGCAAAGCAAAACCTTGCAGGATATTGCCCATCTCGATTGGCAGGCCCTGGGGCAAGAGTTTCAACGCTACGCCCAAGCCTTGGAAGCCTCGGTGGGCACCCTCACCCGGCGGTTTCGGGCCAACCGCAGCAGCCAGTTCATCATGAGCGGTTTGTCTGAGGTGCTGCGCCAGCCAGAGTTTTCAGAACCGCCCCGGTTTCAAGCCATTGTTCAACTGCTGGAAGAAGAACAAGCCCAGCTCTGGCCCCTAGTGTTTGAAGCGGTTTCTGACGAAGCCGCTGGCCGCCGGGTCCAGGTGTGGATTGGGTCTGAAAACCCACTGGAACCGATGCAGGGTTGCGCCCTGGTGTCTTCCACCTACACCCGAGGGGAGGTGCCTGTAGGCAGCGTCAGCGTCCTTGGCCCTACCCGCATGGTCTATGAAGACGCGATCGCGATCGTAGAAGCCGCCGCCAGCTATCTTTCCGACAGTCTCAACACCATCAGCCGCCTCAATTAGCTTGGCCCTGCGATCGCGCAATTTCCCGCCTTAATGGGTGAAATCCCCTAGAAAACCGGGGAATTACGGCGGAAATTAACAAATTTTGGTGAAGAAGCTTCCCTAGCGGCCACCATCTCAGGCAAACTAACCCTTAGAACGCGGTATGGAATGTGCCTGATAGGTACTCCCGTGCGTCCCTGTAGATGGCTGAGATGGCCCCGAGGGCACATTCCCCGACGATTCACCCAGTGATGTTCCCCGGCTAACCCAGTCGGGGATTTTCGTTGGTGTGGCCTCGCCCCACCCTATTGCAGCCCGGTATCAAGCTTGGGCAATTCATCCGAATTTTGCCAGCTAAGACAACACACTCGGCAGATATAGGGGCGCAGGGGTCTGCGCCCAATTCTGTGCCCCACCCAGACCCCTAAGTTTCCGATTGGGACGGGGGAGGGCCAAAGGCAGGAGTAAGGTAGGCCACTAACGCCCCGATCGCAAACCCGGCAATGTTGCGGACCAGGGGAATCCAGTCACTGGTGCGGGTCACCACCGGACCAATGCCAAAGGCGACAAACAAGATGCCCCACAGGGGAGAAAAGATCAGCACCCACTGCCACGCAAAACTCTGGCCCTGCTTACGGGGATGGGCGGCAAAGCCGCACACGACCCCCCCCAAGATGGACGTGATTAGCGTCAAAATCCACTGTTCTTGGGGCAGACCGGGCACCACAGCGCAGCCATCTTGACGCAGGCACACCTTAATGGCGTCTAGCGCCCCGAGGATGGCATTATCTTCACCGTTTTCCCGCACAAAGAACTGATTGCCAAAGCGGGTCTGCAACTCAATCCAAAAGGTGCGGGGCAGCAGATCGTAGAGATCATCGCCGACGCTGAAATTCAGCAAGTTGCCCCCCCGAGGGTCGGCCACCAGCATGACGCTGTGATCGTCTAGGCCCCAAAAATCCTTAACGGCGCGACCGGGGGTGCGATCGTATTGGGTCAAAACCCGCAACTTCCAGCCCGTTTCCGTTTCAAAGGCCGCCAGATCCGCCTCCAGGGTTTCCTCCTGGCTGCTGCTCAGGGAATTGGCTAAATCAATGATGGTGGTGGGCTGATCTGGCAGCAGATCGGGGTTGTCGTAGGCTAAGGCCGGAGCCGCGCCCCCCAACCACGCCATCACCATTATCACCATCACCAACACGCCCCACAGGGGACGCAATACAAGCCTGGATGAAGCCAAGGTAACCATGGGCAAATCGGTTCAGTACGCAGATGGGCTAGCCGTACCCTGTCCTGATCATTGGGGAGGAGGCAGGACTGGGGGACACTGTTGTTTACAGTTGTTCATCATATTCTAAGGTACTGTCGGGACCTTGCCGTAGGATCTGCCCCGTCATCCCGGCCATGGGTTTTCGTGAAAAAACGGTTCCATGGGGTGATTTCTACTGCATAGTGGGGCTGAGGGGCGACCGGGTTAGGCTCCACGATCGCCCCACCGTGCCCTCCCCGCTGTCCATTTATCGATCGCCATCCAGACTGGAGAGAACACAGATGCTGAGTGTCCTGGACCTATGGGTATTCGGGGGGCTGGGTTTGGTGGCAGGCACCCTCTCAGGATTGTTTGGGATTGGGGGGGGCATGGTGATCGTGCCGGGGCTGTTCTACGTCTTTCAGACCCTGGCGTTGCCATCGGTGTCGGTGATGCACCTGGCGGGGGGCACCTCTATGGCGATCATGATTTTCACCGCCTCCGCCTCTGCGTGGTCCCACCATCAACGGGGGGATGTGCAATGGTCCCTGGTGGGGAAGATTTTGCCCGCGATCGCGATCGGCGTGCTGGGGGGTAAGTTGCTGGCCAACCACCTCAATACCCATTGGCTAGACATATGCTTTGGCCTGTTTTTAGGGCTGGTTGCCGCCAAAATTTTGCTCAACTGGCTACCCAGCCCCGATCAGCCCACCCCACCTCGGCCCTGGTTGACCAATCTGGTGGGCATCATTTTGGGCTTAAAATCCGGCATTTTAGGCATTGGTGGCGGCGCGATCAGCGTGCCGTTTTTACTCCACTCCGGCCTCTCCATGGGGCAGGCCAGCGGCACCTCCGCCGCCTTTAGCCTGCCCATTGCCCTGGTGGGCACCGTTACCTGTTTGACCCTAGTGCCCCCTGGTGGCCATGTGGCGGGCACCGTGGGCACCATCTACTGGCCAGCAGTGCTGCTGGTGGCCCCCTTCACCATGCTGGGGGCTCCCTTGGGCACCCACCTCTGCCACCTTGTACCTGCCAAACCCCTAAAGCAGCTATTTGCCCTGTTTCTGCTGTTGTTAGGGATGCGTCTCCTGTGGGGAGAATTGTGGCCAGGGCTGAGTCTGGCCTAGGGCGCATCATCAATTCGTCATCAATTACGGCTAAAAGCCTTGCTGGATAAGCCTAACCGCGCCCGCCTCAATGAGGATGTCAAACCAGGGTGCTGAGCTGACCCCAGATCAGACTTGAGGCCCAACGCTTGGCCAGAACTCCCCGGTGAGGCGGTACCCAGGTCAAGAAGCTTGAACTGATCCGGTTCAATCCTGGTTATAGGTACTTTTTCAACTCGATTACGGGTAATCTCAGGTGGTTCAAGCAACTGCACACATCGGGTCGAGTCTAGACGCTAGGAAGATATCGGCCCCCGTGGCGAAGGAACGGGATATGTTGAAAGTGGTCGTGGGCCATAGCGATGACGCCGATGCAGAGTATGCGATCGCCGATGTCCTCGCCCAGTGCCAGACTGCCCTGGCAGGACAACAGCCCCAGGCGGGGATTTTACTGAGCGCCGTGGACTTCGACTACGAAGTCATGCTGGCGGAAATCTACAAAACCTATCCCGACCTACAGTTGGTGGGCAGTACCACCGATGGTGAAGTGTCTTCCCAATCGGGGTTTCAGCAAGACTCGGTGGTCTTGCTGCTGTTTGTGTCAGACACCATCACCATTCAGGCTGGCCTTGGGGAAGCCGCGTCCCAAGATGCTCTGCAAGCCGCTCAGCAGGCGGTGGCCCAAGCCAGCCAAGGGCAATCTGAGCCGCCTGTGTTGGGGCTGACCTTTGCAGAAAGCTTGCACCTCAACAGTGTGTCTATCCTGGAAAATCTCCAGCGGGTCCTGGGGGAAGACTTTCCCATCTTTGGGGGCTTAGCGGGGGATCAGGCTCGGTTTCAACAGACCTACCAGTTTTTTCAGCAACGGGTTCTCACCGATAGCATTCCGCTGCTGCTGTTCTTTGGTCCGCTGCAATTTTCCTACGGCATTGCCCATGGTTGGACCCCCATTTCCCAACGGGGCACCATCAGCGCGGTGGGCAAAAACAGCGTCGATGAAATTAACGACAAGCCTGCCCTGGCAGTCTACGACTATTACCTCAACGGTCTGACCCCGTCACCGGAGTATCCCCTGGCTATTTTTGAGCAGGCGG
>JAQCHG010000247.1 GCA_027619675.1 Cyanobacteriota bacterium | reverse complement strand
CCCCAGCGGCTTTGGGTGCGATCGCTCATGGCCCCCCCCAGAGGATCGTTCACCCCGTCCCAGACCCGCCCCACTAGGGACACGATCCCAGCCGCCGCCTGACTCAGCCCCGCCACTTCCACGAGGAAAAAGAGGGAGAAAAAGGCAATCAGGTTGGAGGTCATGCCCGCCCCCACATCCCCCAACCCGTAGGCCAGTTTGGTGGGAAAGGTGAGTTTAGAACCAGCCGGGGGTTGAGACGAAGGGGCGGTCATCAGGAAATTTCCATGGGTCCGCACCTACACCGTAAGCGGGACAGAACAAGTAGTATCATGGCTCAAATCTGCACCGCTGCTGCTGTTTCATCTGTCCCGAGGGGGCGATCGCGCAATGACTGACCTCCATGTGTCCTGGACGGACTACCACCACTTGATTGAAACCCTGGCCCTCAAGGTCCATGCCTCAGGATGGGAGTTCAACCAAATTGTCTGCCTTGCCAAAGGTGGTCTGCGGGTCGGGGATATCCTGTGTCGCCTCTACGACGTGCCCCTGGCGGTGCTGTCCACCGCCTCCTACGGCGGCAAAGACAATCGCAAACGGGGGCAACTCATCTTTTCCCGTGACCTCAGCATGACCACCCCCAACCTGGGCAGCCGGGTGCTGGTGGTGGATGATCTGGTGGACTCGGGCATTAGCCTGGAGCGCAGTTTGGCGTGGCTCCACCACAAGTACGGGTTTTACATCGAAGACATGCGATCGGCGGTGATTTGGTACAAATCCTGTTCCGCCATTGCCCCGGATTATTACAGTCAGTTCCTCGCGGACGATCCCTGGATTCATCAACCCTTTGAGAAATATGAGCAGATGAGCCTAGAGGACTTGGCCGCTGCCCACCGCACCCCCCAAGCGGTGTGATGCAGCCCCACATTCAGACCTATCCACTGCTAACCCTGGCTTCGGGGGATGTGCTCAAGCTGCAAATGTATCGGTTTCAGGGCCAGCAGCCGGGGTTGACGGTGTACTGTCAGGCCAACCTGCACGGGGCGGAGTTTGCGGGCAATGGGGTGGTTCAAAAACTGATTGAGTTCTTCCAAGCCTGTGAGCCGCACCATCTGGTCGGGGAGGTGCGGCTGGTGCCCGTGTGCAATCCCCTAGGGGTGAGCCAGCGATCGCACCATTTCGCCAGTGGCCGCTACAACCCCTACGACGGGCGGGACTGGAACCGCATCTTTTGGGACTACAGCGAAGGGGCGGCGGCGGACATCGCTGCCTTTGCCCAGGTCCATCGGGATCTGGACCTAGCCACCCTGACCCAGCACTTCCGCACCCACCTGCTTGCCGCCTTTCAGCGGGAACTGGAACGGCTCGACAACGGCCCCGGTGCCCCGGTCCACGAACGCTACCGCTGCCGCCTGCAAGCCCTGGCTTTGGATGCCGATATCTTGCTGGATCTGCACAGTTCCAGCGATCGCGGTTTAGTGTACGTCTACTACTTTCAGAATCGGGAAGATCGCGCCGCCGCCTTTGGGCTGGATTTTGCCCTGCTCAGCGATCGCCATGACGGCAACGCCTGCGACGAAGCCTTCATCAAACCCTGGCTGGCGTTGGAGCGGGAATTGGCGGCCTTGGGTCGCCCCGTGCGATTTGGCGTCGATGCCTGGACGGTGGAATTGGCCAACGGCATGGCCTTACAGGCCCCCGCCATTCAGCGGGGGTTGTCGGGGGTGTTGAACTACCTGCGCCACCGGGGCGTCCTGCGGGATCAGCCCCCCGTGCAGTGGGGCACCATGACCTATGCCCGCACCAGCCGCTTGGTGAAATACCACGCCCCCAGCGGTGGCTTTATCCAAAACCGAGTGGCGTTGGGTACCTCGGTGCAGGCGGGAGATCGCCTCTATGACCTGCTGTGCTTCAACAAATCGGGTCATCTTCCGGAGGTCCACTCCATCCGGGCCGATCGCGACGGGTTAGTGTACGACCTCTCCACCAGCGAAGGGGTGAATGAGGGGGAATACGTCCTCGCCCTCACCGATCCCGTTGAGCCCCCGGCCCCCACCTATCGAGAGGGGTAAGGTTAAGGGAGGATGCCCCAGGGTTTCGGCCACCCTGGTGACCGGAGCCCTGAGGCATCCAGCCTTATACCGTCATGATGTCCTTTTCCTTATCCGCCAGGGCCTTGTCTACTTGGGCAATGTACTTGTCCGTCAAGCCCTGCACCTGCTCCTGCAAATCCCGAGACTCATCCTCAGAGATTTCGCTGTCCTTTTCTTGCTTGCGGAAAAAGTCGATGCCGTCGCGGCGGATGTTGCGGATGGAGACGCGCCCCTCCTCGGCATATTTTGAAGCCAGTTTGACGAACTCCTTACGGCGTTCGTTGGTGAGGGGGGGGATATTGAGCCGCACAACTTTGCCATCGTTGTTGGGGGTAAGCCCAATGTCCGATAGGGAAATGGCTTTTTCAATATCCGTTAAAGAACCGGGGTCAAAGGGCTGAATGGTGAGGGTGCTGGCGTCGGGAATGCTGATGTTGGCCAGGGACTTGAGGGCAGTGGGGGTGCCGTAGTATTCCACCATCACCTTATCCAGCAGGGAGGGGTTGGCGCGCCCGGTGCGAATGGTGTTAAAGGCGCGTTGGGTGGCTTCCACCGCTTTGCTCATCGCCTCTTCGATATCACTGAGGTCAGCTAACTTCACAGGACTCTCCCACAATTGTGCCAATCGACTCACCCATCACGGCCCGGCGAATGTTTCCGGGCACCGATAGGTCAAATACCATGATAGGGATGTTGTTATCTTTGCACAGGGCGATCGCGGTACCGTCCATCACCCGTAAATCATGGCTGAGGACATGGCCATAGGTGAGGCTGCTAAAGCGCTTGGCATCGGGATTCACCTTGGGATCAGAGTCATAAACCCCGTCCACTTGGGTGCCCTTAAACACCACATCCGCATTGATTTCCGCCGCCCGCAGGGCCGCCGTGGTGTCGGTGGTGAAGAAGGGATTGCCGGAGCCCCCCCCGAAGATCACCACCCGACCCTTTTCTAAATGGCGGATGGCGCGGCGACGGATGTAGGGTTCGGCCACCTCCTGCATGGAGATGGCGGTCTGTACCCGCGTGGGGGTACCCACCTGCTCTAGGGCATCTTGGAGGGTCATGGCGTTCATCACCGTGGCCAACATGCCCACATAGTCGGCGGTGGCCCGGTCCATACCCGCTGCGGCCCCCTTGATGCCCCGGAAGATGTTGCCACCCCCCACGACAATCGCCACCTGGACCCCGTTTTTGACGACTTCGCTGACCTCTTGGGCGATCGCCTGCACCACCGATGGCTCAATGCCGTAGGAGAGGTTGCCCATCAGGGCTTCGCCGCTGAGTTTTAGCAGTACTCGGTTATAGATATTTCCCATATGCTTACCCGGTTTATGGATGTTGTTATGTGGGCAATTTATCCAGTTCTAGGCTGGTGGTGACCCCCTGCCAAACCTGGGGCGATCGCGCAAGGGAGCCCAGCCCAAGCACCCTGACTCCAGCACCCTGACCCCTGACCCCAGCCATATATAACCATATCTTGACGAACCCCTCGGGGATTTCCCAGACAGGTTATTCATCGTCCGGCCAGGGCCAGGGCTTCGCAACCGCCTGGAATTCAGCCCTGTCCCCGGAATTCAGCCTGACTGCCGGATCCAGTCCTGGCACCGGAATCCAGTCCTGGCACCGGAATCCACCAGCCCTGTTGCCGGAATCCAGCCCCCTTGGGTGTACCGCCCAACCTCCTCCGTGGCTGGCCCCCGCTCTATCCCCCAACCAGACTGACCCAGCAGTCTGGTAAAAGAAACTATAGCCAGTTCACATAGAGGGCCGCGCTGTGGAGCAATGGGTGGAGCAGGTGGGCTTACCCGCCCCGTTGATTCAGGGCGGGCTGGTAGGGCTATGGCTGGTGGTGGTAGGGCTCGTGGCGGAGGTGGTGAGACGCCGCACCCCCGCCTCGGCAGAAATCACCCGCAAGATTGTTCATATTGGCGCAGGCAACGTGATTTTGCTGGCCTGGTGGCTGCACTTGCCCCCCTGGATGGGCATAGCCGCGTCGGTGGTGTTTAGTGGTGTCGCCCTGCTGTCCTATCGTTTCCCCATCCTGCCGGGGATTAACAGCGTTGGTCGCCCCAGCCTGGGCACGTTTTTCTACGCCGTCAGCATCGGGGTGCTGATTGCCGGATTTTGGCCACAGCCAGGGCCAGAGTTCGCGGTGATTGGCATTTTGACCATGACCTGGGGGGACGGGCTGGCGGCTCTGGTGGGTCAAGCGGCGGGCCGTCACCGCTACCGCCTCTGGGACATGGAAAAAAGCTGGGAAGGATCCGGCACCATGGCGGTGGCCACCTTTGTCATCTGTGCCAGCACCCTCGGGGCGGTCTATGGCTTCAGCGGGCTGCTGTGGGGGATAGCGGCCCTGGTGGCGATCGCCGCTACCGGACTTGAAGCTTTTTCTCGCCTGG
>JAQCHG010000246.1 GCA_027619675.1 Cyanobacteriota bacterium | reverse complement strand
GACGGACGGGCCATTGATCGGGTGTTTAAACCGGGGGAGTACGCTGACGCCGCCCAAGCAGGCTATTACTTTTGGCAAAAGGCAGTCAGTCGGGCGAAAGACTGGATCGAAAGCTAGGGCGCATCCTCCATGGCGGGTAATCGGTATTAGGTCACCATCGCCGCGCCCGCTGCTGTTCTAGGAGGGAAGACTTTAGCCGTTGTCCCCCTGGGGCTGAACAGCCCCCTCTGAAGCGGTCTTTTTTTGGAAATACTTACGGATATAGAGGCAATTGCGCTGATCGGAAAAGCGCTGATATTGGACGCGATCGGCCACCCGCTGCATAATCCGCAAGCCCCGCCCCCCTTCAGAATCTTGGTTGGTGGTGGCCAATTTACGGCGGAGGGTGGCGTCAAAGTCAAACCCTGGACCCTGATCCCAAATTTTGATGTCCATAAATTGTCCGGTCGCCGACACCTCCACCTCAATGGGGGTGTCGGCGGGCAAGGTGTGATGGGCATGGCGCACAGCGTTGGTGAACCCCTCAATCAGGGCCAGTTGGCACTGTAACCAAACCATCGTGTCAATGGGCAAGCTCTGGAACTGATCAAACCACGTCAGTACATCCTTGAGGGCATCTAGGTCGGTTTGGGTTCGAAAGCTGCTTTGTTTAAGGACGTCCAACACGGTCACACTGTCCCGGTTTTCCTTTACCCCCACATAGTACCCATCGGGCTTACCCCGAGTGGCTCAGTTCCGCCCATGGCCTAGGTTGGCCCCTTTGACCGCACGGGTTACCCTCTACGGGTCACAACCTTTTGAGTCACCGTTGAATCGCCTTGGGTTGTCCGCCCGCCCTAACCGCCGTTCAATTCTTCCCGCAGCATCACCTGGTAAACCTCCGCCAGGTAGGGGGTGTTGGCGTTGTCTTCGATGCCGTATCCGAGGCTGGTCCAGGTGCCCGACAACATGGCTAAGACCTCGTCTAAGCGCCCTTGACGCAGCAGGGTGGGAATATCCACCCCCCAGGCGTTGCTGTCGCTGAGCCAGCGGTAAACAACGATGTCTTGATATTCGGGCTCAAAGCTGTATTCCGACCAAAAGGCATACCAACCGGGGGGATGGGGATGGTATTCAGCGGCTTTGGCGGCCCAGGTGGTGGTTAAAAACTGATAGCGTCCAGCCGCGGTGGTGCAGTCGCCGATGTTGGGTCCGGCGACAATTTCGACACACATGTCGGGATGCTGGCTCAAGTCAGCGATGGTTTCGCCGCCATAGAGAACGTTGTAGGGGGAATCGGTGTTAGATTCCGCTGCCGATATGGTCCGCAGCAGCGCCCGCAGGTAAGGATCGCCCCCTTCCATGGCTAGGGGCAAGGGATTAGCTACCCAATGGCTTTCCCCTGGGCGGTGCTGCTGTTGAAACCAGCGCCCCGGCTGCCAGGTGAGGATGGGGCTTTCGTTAGTAATGATCCAGGCCACCCCCAGAAACATCAGCGCCGTCAGCAAAATCGGTCCATGGTCAGCCTGAGACGGGGAGGTGGGCTGCTCCGTGGGGGGAGATTTAGGCTGGGTTGAGTCTAGGGGTGGAGCAGGGCGATCGGGCATAGGGCTGGAGCGATCCCCAATGGGACAGGGCTATGGTAACGCACAGATTTTGAAGTCGCCTCGGCAGCCTGATTCCGTGGCGGTTGGGGGGAAGGCCGATTTGGCTTTGGGGATAGATTAATGTTCCGCAACATAGGATCCGGGCAACTCTGAAGTAAAGCCAAGGGATCATCGGCGATCGCCAAGCTCCCCGTTACATAGGTGAAGAACGGGTTCCATCGGGTTGGGACCCCACAACAGCACTGCACATCTCACCAAGGAACTCTGTCAGCTATGGCTACCCTCAAAGTAGGCATCAACGGCTTTGGGCGCATTGGTCGCCTGGTATTCCGGGCCGCGATCGCCAACCCCAATATTGAATTTGTCGGCATCAACGACCTGGTGCCCCCCAAAAATCTGGCCTATCTGCTCAAGTACGACTCCACCCATGGCCGCTATCGGGGCACCGTTGAGGCCACCGATGACGGCATCGTTGTGGATGGCAAATTCATCCCCTGCATGGCTGAGCGCAACCCCGCCGCCCTGCCCTGGGGCGACCTCGGGGCCGACTACGTAATTGAAGCTACCGGGTTGTTCACCACCCACGACGGAGCCAAGCAACACCTCGATGCTGGGGCCAAGCGGGTGGTCATTTCTGCCCCCACCAAAGACCCTGAGCGCATTGCCACCCTGCTGGTGGGGGTCAACCACGAAACCTTTGATCCCGCCAAAGACGCGATCGTCTCCAACGCCAGTTGCACCACCAACTGCCTCGCCCCCATTGCCAAAGTCATCCACGACAACTTTGGTCTGGCAGAAGGGTTGATGACCACCGTCCACGCCAGCACCGCCACCCAGCCCACCGTGGATGGTCCCAGCAAAAAAGACATGCGCGGCGGACGGGGGGCGGGCCAAAATATCATCCCCGCTTCCACCGGGGCCGCCAAGGCCGTGACCCTAGTGCTACCTGAACTCAAGGGCCGTCTGACGGGCATGGCCTTCCGGGTGCCCACCCCCGATGTATCGGTGGTGGACCTCACCTTCCGCACTGAGCAGCCCACTAGCTACCAAGCCATCTGCGACGCCATGAAGGCCGCCGCCGAAGGGCCGATGAAAGGGGTGTTGGCCTACACCGATGAAGATGTGGTGTCCAGTGATTTCACCACTGACCCCAGTTCCAGCACCTTTGATGCTGGGGCAGGCATGGCGCTCAACGCCCATTTCTTTAAAGTGGTGGCCTGGTACGACAACGAGTGGGGCTATTCCAATCGGGTGGTGGACTTGATGCTCTACATGGCCCAGGCCGACAACATCCTCAGCGGTGTGGCTATCCCCAGTACCGCAGCGGTGTAGGGGGAGATCCTAAGGCGCTAACCCTGGGATGACACCGCTGGCTCGGGCACAGATGGCTGCGTCCGAGCCAGCGGCCAAATGCCAGCAGGATATCCCAAAGACCCCAAATCGAGCTAGGGCGATGCATCCGGTTATGCATCGCCCTAATATTTGCGGGGGGCAGAAGCGGCCCCCCGCTCGCACGTCATCAAGCGATCACCCTTCCGAGGTGCCGATGTCATCGAGATCGGCAAAGTCCAGATCGTCGGCGTCTTCTTCCCGCAGCACTTCGCTGTCGTTGGGGAGGGGTAAATCGGCGATCGCCCCCTCATCCACCGCCTCGTAAGTCACCGCAGGGAGACCCGCCCCCTGTAGCCCCTTGAGAATGCGACTGGGGCTGTCGGGAAACACCACAAACAGCGGACGCACCACATCGGCCCCATCATTGAGCAAATGCTCGTGGCGGGCGGGCAGCATCCATTCATAGCCCCGGTCTAGGAAAATCTGGGTTTGCCGCCACCGCATCAGCAGGTCGGAAAAATCTTCCTGGGGGCGATGGATAAAGATAAAAAGCTCCACCCCGGTCTTAATCTTCCACTCGGGGTCACACATTAGCAGCACCACATCGCAAGGTAGCGCCACCGCCTCCCCGGCGCTAATGGTGGCGATGCCGTTTTTGCCCAGTTGCACGGGCTGCCGTACCCGAATGTTGGGTAAGGGAATGGTGACAATGCTCTCTTGGGGCCGCCGCATACTGGGAATGGCTTCCAGGTAAGGGCGATATTGGCGGAGTAGGGCCAAGGCCCCGCTGTACTCGCTACAGGTAGACAGTAGGCTTTCGTACTGGACCTGTTTGACAGCCATGGCAAGGAAAGGCAAAAACAGCATGGAATTGGCTGCATTCTAGCGAACCACCCTGGCGATGGCAGGGGGGCTGGCCCCACCCTGGGGCTGGGCGGTGGTGATCTCGGTAAGATGGCAGTCCACGAAGCCTTATCCCCCCTATTGCCCCAGGCATGTCAGACCCACGACCGCCCACGGAATTGATTCTTAGTCAAACTCAGCGAGCGCTGGGGCAGGTGCAGCTAGAGACGATCCCCCAGCCGGGGGGAGCCGTGCTCTATGGGGGTGTGATGTACACGGTGCTAGAGCGCCGCCACCGCTATCAGTTTCGGGCTAACCGCTACCACCTCCAAGCCATTGCCCTCTATGTGCAGGCCGCTACCCCTGGTGAAGACAAAACCTGGCTGGGCGATCGCTGGGTGATTGGCGATGCCACCTGCCAATACAACGCCCAGTCTCCCCTGCTGCGCTGTGCCCTTCAGCCCGATGGCCCCTGTGGGGGTTGCGGTCACTACCAACCCCGATCCACACCGAGGAGCCCTTAAGGGGAAGACACGGGGCGGGGGCGTTGGATCGCTCGCAGCCAGAGCCACCCCATCCCACACCCGATGAAGTAATAGGGAAAGTCGCCCCAGGTGAAGGTGTTGCCCAACACCAGCCGCCCCGGCAGGGTGGCCCGGATGGCTTCTAGTAGGGGCGGTTGCCACAGTTGCAAAAAGTCTAGGGCACAGGTGA
>JAQCHG010000245.1 GCA_027619675.1 Cyanobacteriota bacterium | reverse complement strand
AAGGGGCGATCGCCACCCTGGGCATTCAACCCGGTTATGCCGCCACGGGTTACGGCTACATCGAACAGGGCACCCCCCTGGGCAGCTTCAACGCCCTACCCGGCTATCAAGTGGCCCGCTTTACCGAAAAACCCGACCAGGCCACCGCTGAAGACTTCATTGCCAGTGGCCGTTTCAGTTGGAATAGCGGCATGTTCATCTTTCCCGCTGGGGTCATGCTGGCGGAACTGGACACCCACGCCCCTACCCTGATGACGGCCCTACGGGAAAAGGGCGTACAAGCCTACGGGGGGCTGAACAAGCTCAGCATTGACTATGCCGTGATGGAAAAAACCCAGCGGGCCTGCGTGATTCCAGCGGATTTTGGCTGGGATGATCTGGGGGACTGGAACGCAGTAGAACGCCTCCATCAACAGCCGGATCAGGCCAACGTCGCCCTCTGTGACCACCTCTGCCTCGATAGCCAAGGGTGTGTGGTGTACGCCAGCGACGCCGAGGATGTCATCGTCACCATTGGCCTAGAGGATGTGGTGGTGGTGCGGGATGGCAACGCCACCCTCGTGGTCCACAAAAGCCGCACCCAAGACATCAAAACAGCGGTGAAAGCCTTAGGAGCCGACCCCAAATTCCAGCACCTACTCTAGGGCACGTCATCCATTGCAGATGAAACCCTTGCCGGGTAAGCCTTTCCGCGCCTACTTCTATGATTTGGCTAGGGGCTGTAGCCGTTGTAAAACCAGGGTTCTAGCGCTGATTAAGGCCAGCCCCTAGGCTTCCAAAATGGGGGCCAAGTCAAGATAGCCTTCCACTGAGTCGGCGAGGACATCCAGCATCATTTCCCGCTGCTCACGGTAGTTGGGGATGCCCGTAGGCAGGGACCCCAATCCCCGCTGCTGTCGCAGTCGGTTTAACCAAGCCCGCCGCCAAGGACCATTGTCAAAGAGACCATGGAGATAGGCTCCCCAAATGGAGAGGCTGTCATCCACTAGCCCCAATCCAGGATCGTCAAAGAGGGCGTCATAGCCCGCTTTGCTATCCGTAGGTCTTTGATCCTCATCAATGACCTGGGTCCGTCCTTGGTGCAGTTCGTAGCCGCTCACCGGCAGGCCCAAAATGGGGTGCTGGGAGGTGGCTAGACGTTGGCGGGCGATCTTTTTGGGGGTGATGATGGTGCGAGTGGGCAGCAGTTGCAGTCCTTTGTAGCGCCCGTCTTGGCCCTCAATCCCTTCGGGATCCGCTAGAAAGTCCCCCATGATTTGGTATCCACCACAGATCCCCAGTACCGTTCCTCCGGCAGCGGCATAGTTTTGAATGGCTTCTGCCATGCCCGTGCGTTGCAATACCAGTAGGTCGGCAATGGTGGTTTTCGTCCCCGGCAAAATCACAGCGTCGGGGTAGCCGAGATCATCCTTGGGGCTGATGTAGCGCACCCGTACCGAGGCTTCAGCTTCGAGGGGATCAAAGTCTGTGAAGTTGGAAATGTGGGGCAGCCGAATGACGGCAATGGTGATCTCAGCGTTTTGGTTACCCGGCGATCGCTCCAACAACGAGAGGGAATCTTCGGCGGGGAAGGAGTGATCCATCCACGGCACCACCCCAATCACCGGGATGCCGGTGCGCTCCTCTAGCCAGTCTAGCCCCGGCTGCAACAGTTCCCGATGGCCCCGAAATTTGTTGATCACAAAGCCCTTGATCAGGGCACGTTCTTCGGGCTCCAGCAGCTCTAGGGTGCCGATAATGTGGGCAAATACGCCGCCGCGATCGATGTCCGCCACCAAGATGGTGGGGGCGTTGAGGTGCTGAGCCACCCGCATGTTGGTGAGATCCCGATGTTTGAGATTGATCTCAGCCGGACTACCCGCCCCCTCGCAGATAATGAGATCAAAGTCCTGCTTGAGGCGGGCAAGGCTTTCTTGAATGGCTTGCCAGCCGGTGTCAAAGAATTTTTCGTAGTATTCGCGGGCGTGGGTGCGCCCCACCGATCGCCCCCGCAAAATCACCTGGGAGGTCATGTCCCCCTGGGGCTTTAGCAGGATGGGGTTCATTTCCACCTGGGGGGCGACCCCCGCTGCCCAAGCCTGCACCGCTTGGGCGTAGCCAATCTCCGCCCCGTTATTGGTGACATAGGCATTGAGGGCCATATTCTGCCCCTTAAAGGGGGCAACGCGCCACCCCCTGCGATTGAGGATGCGGCAGAGGGCAGTGGTAATTAAGGATTTGCCCGCGTGGGAGGTGGTACCCACGACCATAATTGCCTTCATGACGCCTCCGGGGCTGATGTGTAACGCTGGCAAAGCAGCGACGCCGCTCCTAACATGCCCAGACGTTGCGGCTAACCTTGCCCCTGGCCCGAGGTCATTGCAGCCAATCCGGCAGGCGTAGCCATCGACTCAGGGAATTATATAGATGATCCCGAAAACGGGGCTTTAAATCTGTCACCCGCTCTGAGTCCCAACGGTCTAGGAGGTGGCGACCGAGGGGGGTGAGACGAAAGCTGTCCGTTAAGCCTTGGCCATCCACCTCCCGTCGCAGCAGTCCCACCGCCATCAGCCACAGTAGTTCATTTTCAGCGGTGAGTTCCGCCAAAGGACGGCGGGTGTAGCCCTGCCGAATGCCATCATTGTCGGCGATCGCCCCCAGGGCAACACTGTGCCACCGCAGATCTTGCAGCAGCTTGAGGCGAAAGGGCGAACAGCGAATGGCCCGCTCAGCCCGCAGCAGAGATTGGGCCGTAAAGGGAATGGCTGAGGCCATGACTGCACCAGAATAACGTCTAAGATGCCCTCAGATTGGGCGATCCCCAGTTTTTATTTTAAAGGGAATGGTCAACAGCCTGCCTGATTTTCTGTGGGCTATGGCCAGCCCCTACCGCCGATTAACCCAGGATGTTTCCCTAACACACCCCCGCCGCCGCAACGGACAGATGTTTTACATTTGTGAATGAATAGGTGGGGATCACGCATCCCAAGGATGGAGGGGGTATGGTGTGCTATGGCAAGGGATGCGCCCATGGCACTGTTGGTGCGCCCCTGTGTGCCAGCCCCTCTGCTGATCCCCATTGGCTGGCCTGCTCTAGCTGAATTTTTTGAAATCGGTATGCACCCATCCCCCCTGCGGTCTCAGACCGCTGAGTCCTTGATGACCAACGCCCAGACAGCGGATGCTGTCGCCTGCAACATGGGGGTGGCGGTGTGCATTCATGGCCATTTTTACCAGCCCCCTCGGGAAAATCCCTACCTGGGCACCATTGAGCGTCAGCCGGGGGCGGCCCCTTTCCACGATTGGAATGAGCGCATCCACTACGAGTGCTACCGCCCCAATGCCTTTGCTCGGGTCCTCAACGATCGCGGCGAAGTCATCGACATTGTTAATAACTACGCCCACATCAGCTTCAACATTGGCCCGACTCTGTTTCGCTGGCTAGAGCGCCATGATCCCGAAACCTACCAGCGGATTTTGGAGGCCGATCGCGACAGTTGCCAACGGCTCAACGGCCACGGCAACGCTATTGCTCAGGTCTACAACCACATCATTCTGCCCCTGGCCAATGAACGGGATAAGCGCACCCAAATCCGTTGGGGCAAGGCCGACTTTGTGGCCCGGTTTGGGCGGGAGCCTGAAGGGATTTGGCTAGCGGAAACGGCGATCGATTACCCCACCCTAGAAGTCCTGGCGGATGAGGGGTTTAAGTTTACCATTCTCGCCCCCAGTCAGGCCCAGCGCTGCCGTCCCTATGGCGATCCCAACGGCGGGGAGGACTGGCATGAGGTGGGGGGCGGCCAGATTGATCCCACCCGGCCCTACCGCTGCTTTTTACCCAGCCGGGATGCCCTGGGCGATCGCCGCTACGTGGATATCTTTTTCTACGATGGCCCCATTTCCCGCGACATGGGCTTCAACGATGTGCTCAGTTCTTCCCAGCATTTCACCGGGCGCATTGGTCAGGCGGTGCGGGGGGATCACCGCCCCCATCAACTGATTTCCGTCGCCACCGATGGCGAAACTTTTGGTCACCATCGCGGTGGTGCCGAAAAAACCTTGGCCTACGCCGTCACCCAGTCCTTCCCCCAGCAGGGCTGGACAGTGACCAACTTTGCCCACTATCTCCACTGCACCCCCCCCACCTGGGAGGTGGAACTCAAGCCCGTTACCGCCTGGAGTTGCTCCCATGGGGTCGATCGCTGGCAAGATGACTGTGGCTGTGGCGGCGGCGGGCTGTGGCACCAGCGCTGGCGGCGGCCCTTGCGTCAGGCCCTGGATTGGTTGCGGGATATCCTGGCGGACATCTACAAAGAGGTGGGGTCCCAATTCTTCAACGATCCCTGGGGGGCACGGGACGCCTATGTGCAGTTAATCGGCGATCGCAGCGATGCCAGCGTCAAACGCTTCCTCGCCGCCCACCAAAGCCACAAACTCACCCGCAACGAACAGGTCACGGCCCTGCAACTACTGGAGATGCAGTACCACGCCCTGCTCATGTA
>JAQCHG010000244.1 GCA_027619675.1 Cyanobacteriota bacterium | reverse complement strand
CTCCGGTCCCGAGCCCACTAAGGTTCAGGGCGGGATCATCAGGATCCCCCCTGCCCCCTTGATAAGGGGGGTGGCGACAGCCGGGGGGATCTTGCAAGCGGCTGAAACCGTTCTCAGTGCGTAAAGTCCTGATCAATTCAGGTAGGGGCGCAAGGATTTGCGCCCGATGCAGCTGTTCCAAGGAATCGGTATTACAGCAGGGTGGTGGCCCGCTCCGCCAAGGCCGATCGCTCCCCCTTCACCAGGGTCATGTGCCCCGCCAAAGGATCGGCTTTGAACCGCTCCACCACATAGGCAAGGCCATTGCTGGCGGCATCTAGATAGGGGCTGTCAATTTGATCCACATCCCCCGTCAGCACCACTTTGGTGCCTTCGCCCACGCGGGTGAGGATGGTTTTGACCTCGTGGGGGGTGAGGTTTTGGGCCTCATCCACAATCAAAAACTGCTGGGGGATGGTGCGCCCCCGAATGTAGGTGAGGGGCTCGATTTGCAGCAATCCCCGGTCGAGTAGCTCCTCATGGCCCCGCCGCCAGTGGGCCGCCTTGCCCGTGGGGTCGCTGGTGCCAAAGATCAGGTCAAAATTGTCGTAGAGGGGCTGCATCCAGGGGGTGAGTTTTTCCCCCACATCGCCGGGGAGGTAGCCCAGGTCGCGGCCCATGGGGATGATGGGCCGGGAAATCAGCAGGCGGGTGTAGCGCTTTTCGTAGGTGACCAGGTGCAGCCCCGCCGCGATCGCCAGCAGGGTTTTGCCCGTGCCCGCCTTGCCCTCCAGGGTGACCAGGGGGATGGCATCGTCCAGCAGCAGTTCAAAGGCAAACAGTTGCTCCCGATTGCGGGGGCGAATGCGGGAAATTCCTTCCCGAGGCAGCTTGTGCAGGGGCGTCACCCCTTGTCCAGTGGCGGGGGCGATCGCCAGGGCGGTGTGATCGGGTTTGGTGGCATCCACCAGGGTAATGGCTTGGTGGGGATAGAAATGGCCGTCGAGATCCAGGGTTTTGTTGGCATAAAACTGGTCAATGTCCGCCGGGGGCAGCAGGCGCTCTAGGTGACCGCTGTAGAGTTCCTCGATATCCACCTTGTCGGTTTCATAATCCTGGGCCACCAGATCGAGGGCATCGGCCTTGATCCGCAGATTGGTGTCTTTGCTCACCAGCACCACCGGGCACTGGCACTGCTGCTTCAGTTCCAAGGCCACCGCCAGGATGGCGTTATCCCCCGTGTCTCCCTCTAGCTCCACGGGCAACTTTTGCAGGGTTTCGCGGTGGCACAGCATGACCTTGAGGCTGCCCCCCGTGGGGGTGATGGGCACCCCCGCCACCAGGTTGCCCTGTTGGCGCAGATCGTCCAGCAGGCGGGAGGTTTGGCGGGCGTTGCGCCCCACCATGTCCGGTTGTTTTTTAAACCGATCCAGTTCTTCGATGACGGTGATGGGCAGCACCACATCGTTGTCCTCAAACCGCGCCATGGCGTTGGGATCATGGAGCAGCACGTTGGTGTCGAGCAAGAAGACTTTTTTCATAGGGCGGGGATAAGGCGCGGGATCAATGGCGGGGGCAGGTTGGGCGGGGGAACCCTGGCCGTGCCCGCTGGCTGGGGTGAGGGGCTGTAACCGCTGTAAACCTGGGGGTTCTGGCATTCTGACATTGATGAGCCAGCCCTAGGACGGGGGCTGCTGCTGCCATTGGCCATGGGCGGCCCGCAACAGGGCGATCGCCGCCTCAAAACTGTCTACACATTGGGGAATAGACAGGTCGGCGGGATCCGCCATGGCGGGGCTGACATCCACCATGTAGCGATCGACCCAGGTCATGAGGGTGGCCCACATCTCCCCCACAAAGATGAAGGGGGTGGGGTGCAGTTTGCGGGCTTGCAGCAGTTGCCAAATCATCAGCGCCTCTAGGCTGGTGCCAATGCCGCCGGGGACGACGACAAAGGCATCGGAAATCAACACGAAATGGTGCAGCCGAGAAAAAAAGGTGCGGTGGCGATAGATGTCTTCCACAAAGGGGTTAGCGGCTTGCTCGAAGCCCAAATCCACCCGGATGCCGATGGATCGGGTGCGATCTTGGGGGTCGGCGCAGACACTGCCCTCGTTGGCGGCCTGCATCAGGCCGGGGCCACCCCCCGTGACAATGTCGCAGCCTAGGCTGGTCAGTTCGCTGGCCAGGTCCCGCACCCCGACATAGAGGGGATCCTCTGGGGCCATGCGGGCAGAGCCAAAGATGGTGACCCGATAGCGATCGCGGCGGGGCGGGCGAATCCGGGTCAAGTTGTTGACCACCTCCCACAGCCCCAACACCGAGTCTTGAACAATGGCAAAGGCGGCTTCGGCATCCTCTAGGGGAATGGTTTCGGCGGTGGAGAAAGGCCGCTCTGGGGGAGGCAATGGCTGGCTCACAGGCTCTGATGCGCTTTAGGCCCCATTATGGGGGCTGCCCTGATCCCTTGGATTTGGGCGGCACGATTTGTAACCTGCAATACCCCCGCCCCCAAACACGCCTAGGACTTACGCATAGGCCTCCTCCATCCCCTAATACTGGGGGATGGGGCGTCCGGTTTCCCTGCATTGGGGATCAAGGGGCCAGAACCGGATGTCACTGCGTAAGTCCTGACTCGAATAAATCGCGACACCCCACGTCCTAGGCTTCGGTGGGGCTACGCCGAGCCAGCCTCTGATTGCACTATGATCAAGCCACGCTCACACTGGGTTAACTGCCATGGTTTATGTAGATCGCCACACTAACCTACCCACTAGTGACGAGCTGCCCTGTTGCGATGATACGCCCGTGGATAATGAGGATCAGAACTTTCTGCCCAACTACCTGCTCTTCCTACTGGAGCTGATTTGGCAGGAGCGCAACGATTGGTACTTTGGCGTAGACATGGGCATTTATCACACGACTGGCCCGACGCCGAAGGTGCCAGTGGTCCCCGATGGTTTTCTAAGTCTTGGGGTGCCGCGTCGAAAACCAGGCAATAAGTCCCGCAAGAGCTATGTAGTGTGGGAAGAAGCCGATACGGTCCCCATTTGGGTGTTAGAAATGGTCTCCTGGACACCGGGGAACGAGTACGACAACAAGCTAGAGATTTATCAAAAGCTGGGGGTGCTGTACTACGTCATTTACAATCCCGACTATTGGCAGCGGGATTGTCCTGCGGACACGTTGTACGAACGCCATCAGCCTTTTGAGGTGTACAAACTCATTGATGGTCAGTACCAATTGCAACTGGGAGAACCCTACTGGATGCCAGAGATTGGTTTGGCCCTTGGTCGCAGTCGGGGCGTTGTGGGAGGCGTTGAACGCGAGGTTCTATCTTGGTTTGACCAACAGGGGCAGCGCTACCTGTCCGCAGCAGAAAAAGCCCAACGATTGGCCGCCCGCCTGCGGGAGCTGGGGGTAGACCCAGACACGGTCTAAGCAGGTGAGGCCGAGAGCATGGCCAAGGGGACAGCTTCCTGAGTGCAAGGTAGCAGGACCAGCCGACACTAAAACACCACTAATTTTCTAAGTCAGCGGCGAATAATCGGCGGTTCCCTGTCCATAGGGTGAGGCTTGCTTGCTGCCGTTCACGACGGTTGTACTTGCGCTTGATCCGCTTGCGTTCGCCTGATCGCCACTTGAACCCGTGATGCCCACGAGATAACGCATCCACCTCATCGCCATCGACCATCGGGATTCGTTTGCCCATGGCGTTGTTCCTCGATCTCTAGCTTAAAGAATAGCGTCTGCTGATTTATCCCAGCTCAAGTCTTGGTTCATGGCCCGTTGTTGCCGCGATCGCCCAGCACCCTTGTTCAGCACTCAATATCCGCCCTGATTGCAAGGCGGTAAATTGCGATCTCTCAGCCCCTATTCAGCCACGTTTCAGGTAATGGCTATTCAATATGGGGGCTTCTTGGGGAGTACAGCGGTGCATGGGTTTCGTTGTGTTCCTTGGTTTCGGTGAAGGCATTCTTGACATTTCAGCAAACCATGCTTCTCATGTTGTCTGGGGTTGTCAAGAGGCATTCTGTGTTCTGGGTAAGGTCACGAAAATCCTACCCAAGGGCATGTCTAAGTCAGTAGACTTAATCGAAATTATTTCCCGATGATAGAAACATTTGACTTGGGTTTTCTGGGTTTTATTCCCAATCTTTACCTGGGCATCCTTGCCGTTATTTCTCTGTATGGATTCCACAAAATTTTGATGGTTTGGCGATTTTATCGCCACCGCGATCGCCCGCCCCAACCCCTAAAATATTATGCCGACCAGACACTGCCAAAAGTGACTATTCAACTGCCAATTTTTAATGAAATGTATGTGGCTGAGCGGTTGCTAGAGGCCGTTTCTCGGCTTGACTATCCAACTGAAAAGCTGGAGATCCAGGTTCTTGATGATTCCACAGACCATACCCAAAGTATTTGTCGCGAGAAAGTTCTAGAACTCAAGCATCAGCCTCTCAATATTCACTATCTCCATCGCCAGGACCGACACGGCT
>JAQCHG010000243.1 GCA_027619675.1 Cyanobacteriota bacterium | reverse complement strand
ATCGTAGGTGTACTGCCCATCTGTATAGAATTCGCTGGCGGCCACATCTAGAGCGAGGGCCACCTGCTCACCGGGCTTGTAGCCCGCCTGATCAATGGCTTGAATCAACAGTTCCAGGGCCTCTTGGTTGGAGCCTAGGTTAGGGGCAAAGCCCCCTTCATCTCCAACCCCCGTCAACATGCCTTTGCTTTTCAGCACTTTGCTGAGGCTGGCAAACACCTCTGCCCCCCAACGCAGCGCTTCCCGGAAGGTGGGGGCACCGATGGGCACAATCATGAATTCTTGAATATCCACGTTGTTGTCAGCGTGGGAGCCGCCGTTGATGACGTTCATCAACGGCACGGGCAGCAGATTTGCCAGCGGTCCCCCCAGGTAGCGATAGAGGGGCAGCCCCACAGCGGCGGCGGCGGCTTTGGCATTGGCCAAGGAGACCGCCAGAATGGCGTTGGCCCCCAGGTTGGACTTGTTTTCAGAACCGTCCACTTCCCGCATGATGCTGTCTACGACGGTCTGCTCTAGGGCGTTGATGCCGATGAGTTCTGGGGCCAGCACCGACTCGACATTGTTGACCGCCTTCAGGACCCCTTTGCCTCCAAAGCGATCGGGGTCTTCATCCCGCAGTTCATGGGCTTCAAAGGTGCCCGTGGAAGCCCCACTGGGAACTTGGGCCAGACCCGCTGCGCCCCCAGCTAGGTAGACTTCGGCCTCGATGGTGGGGCGGCCCCGAGAATCTAGAATCTCGCGGGCGCGAATGTCTTCAATGGAGGTGTCGAGTTCGTCAATCATCATCCCCTGTGTCCTCAGAGTCGTCTTTGCTGGAGTCAATGGGAAGCCGCTGGTACCCCCGAGGTCCGGTGCGGGGTCGTCCGTTCAACCAGGGCAGGACTTACACGGTCACACCGACGAACCCAGGGCCTAAGCCCCTGGCCCCAACGGTATGCCGAGGCGGCGGGAGCGCGGTGCGTCAGTCCTACGGGGGTTAGGGACATCGGTGCCGATACAGCGGTTGCCCGATAGTCAGGATACGTCGAAGCTGGCCTCTCGACGCGGGTCCTAAGGTTGTCTTCGGGCACAGAAGATTAAATGGCCCAGCTTCCTTCATGATTTCTTTGGATTTCGGCATTCAGCCTGAGTTCTGGGTCGCTTAGGCATCCCCAAACACGCCCAGGGTGCGTCATCAATCTAGGGTGAAAGGACGGGGGCCAGTCTAGTGGCCTGTCAGTATTCAACTTGTGAGTTGGTGTAGGTTGGGTAAAACGGAGTGAAACCCAACGTCAGAAAGGTTTTTTGGATTGCGATAACGCTTCACCAAGCCTCCAACTTTAGGATTGACAAATCATTAGTTGGGTTAGCAGCATTGCCGCGTTCTAAGATCGAGGGCACGGTTGCTTGCAAGGGGAATCTGGTGCCAATGGTGACACATGCCTATGGGGTAGAGCGTGGGGGGCTGAACCATAAAGCCCTTTCGGCGGAGATTGAGCGCATCTCTGGACGCATTGCCAAGGTCAAAGCCAGCGACTATCCCGTGTGGGTGCTGGAAAAACAATTGGCGGATATTACCCGCGATCGCCAGATCATTCTCCAGCAGCTAGAGCAGATTGAGGCCACCCTGGTGCAGGCCCTCACCCAAGGGCACGTGGAGAGCATTGAGGCCAGCCAAGCCGCCGCCAACAAATTGCGAAAAAAAGACAAGGGACTCCAGGAAGACCATCAAAAAGCCTTTAATTTCCGGCAGGAACGGATTTTAAAGGAACGAATCACCCAACGCCTAGGGGGAGCCCATGGGTATAAGGTGAAGGAAATTATCATTACCGCCTTAATTGTTTTTGTGCTCTCGTTGATGATCTATGAGGAGCTAACGCCTAGCCTGCCGGATCATGTGCTTAGATCGTTTTTCTGGATCGATTCCGCCTGTTGTGTGGTGTTTCTAGGGGATTTCTTTTTTGAGCTGAACTTGGCGGATTCTAAGGCCTGGTTTTGGCAGCGCCATTTTATTGATTTTATTACTTCGATTCCGGTACCCCAGGCCCGCACGTTGCGGGCATTCCGAGGGATTCGCATTGTCCGACTGCTGCGCTTTGCGAGATTTCTGCGGTTTTTCCGGTTCCTGCGGGTGCTGCGGGTGCTGCTGTTCTTCTGGCGGGGGCTAGATCACCTGGTGCAGATGTTTAATGTGCGGCTGATGCGCAAGTCCTTGATTTATGCAGCCATCAGTTTGGTAATGGGGGCGATCGCCTTTCAGTTTTTTGAAAATCCCGAGGTCTTGTCTGATCAAAATGGGGTGATCACGAGCCTGTGGTGGAGCTTCACCACAGTGGTGACCGGGGGCTTTGCCGACATTCATGACCCGGTCACCATGGGGGGCAAATTGCTGACGGTGGTGCTGGTGATTTTAGGAATGGTAATTGTGGGGATTTTCACCGCCACCCTGACCACGGTGATGGTGGGGGATGAGGATGATATTGAACAATTGCGATCGGATATGAACCACCAATTTGAGCAACTCTTTGCCCGCATTGACCAATCCTAAGGGCTACTTAGCCGTAGTCGGCCCCCCTGGAATCACGTTGATGGCACAAGCGAATAATACGGATTCTACGAGTCTTTCATCTGTCATTGATGACGCGCCCTAGGCACTCAAATTGGGGAGCCAATTCACCAAGCCAGGGAAGGCAATAATCAGCACCAACACCAGTAGTTGCAGCAGAATAAAGGGCACCGCCCCCCGATAAATGTGCCCCGTGGTGATTTCCGGTGGGGCCACCCCCCGCAGATAAAACAGGGCAAAGCCAAAGGGCGGGCTCAAAAAGGAGGTTTGCATATTGGCCCCAATAATGACGCCATACCACACCAAACCGCTGAGGCCAAACAACTGCTCGGCAATGGGGGCAAATAGGGGCACCACAATGAAGGCAATTTCAAGCCCAGGATAAAAATGGTCCCCATGCTGACGATGAGGAAGCCCACTTCTCCCCCCGGCAAATTCGTCAGCACATCGTAGATAAAGCGATCGCCCGACAGCCCCCGAAACACCAGACTAAAGGCGGTGGATCCCAGCAAGATAAACATCACCATGCTGGTAGTGCGCAGGGTATCGTCACACACCTGCCGCAACCCCTGGAGGGTCAACTGTTGATTCACCAGGGCCAGCCCCAGCGCCCCCAACGCCCCCAACGCCCCCGCCTCCGTGGGGGTGGCAATGCCAAAAAAGATGCTGCCCAACACCAGCAAAATCAGCACTAGGGGCGGCACCATCACCTGAATCACCTTGATCAGCAGCGCTTTACCCCGCACCCGCAGCAGTTCCGGCGGCAGAGGGGGCATCAGGTCGGGGCGAATCATCGCCATGACCCCCACATGCAGCACAAACGCCCCCGCCATCATCAAACCGGGGATCACCGACCCCAGAAACAGATCCCCCACGGAAATGCCCAACTGGTCCGCCAGCACCACCAGCACAATGCTGGGGGGGATGATCTGCCCCAGGGTGCCGGAGGCGGCAATGACCCCCGCCGACAGTTCCTTGTTGTAGCCGTAGCGCAGCATGGTGGGGAGGGAAATCAGCCCCATGGTGACCACGGTGGCGGCGACCACCCCCGTGGTGGCGGCGAGGAGAGCCCCCACGAACACCACCGCGATCGCCAAGCCCCCCCGCAACCGCCCAAACAGTTGCCCCATGGTTTCCAGCAGGTTTTCGGCGATGCCCGACTTCTCCAGCATCGCCCCCATAAAGATGAAGTAGGGGATCGCCAGCAGGGTGAAGTTGTTCATGATGCCAAAGATGCGCTGGGGCATGGCGGTCAAGAACACGGGGTCAAAGATCCCCAAACTGATGCCGATGATGGCGAACAGCACCGCCACCACCCCGAGGGAAAAGGCCACCGGGTAGCCCAGGGACAGCAACACTAAAGCCCCCGCAAACATGGCGGGACCCAGCAGTTCCGATAGGGGCATTAGCGATCGCCTCCCGTGTCAGGGGCGGCGGGGACCGCTTCCCCAGGGGCGGGGCGATGGCCCGTCAGCACCGCAGCGTTTTTGATCGCCTCTGAGATGCCCTGAATGATCAGACTGACGAAACTGACCAGGATCATCACCTTGATGGGGTAGCGGGGCAGACCACCGGGATCGGGGGAGGTTTCCCGAATGGCCACCGAGGCCATCACCACATCCCAAGAAAACCACAGCACCAGGGCACAGAAGGGTAGCAGAAACAGCAGCGTGCCGATCAACTCCCCCAGGGCCTTCCCCTCGCCGCTCCAGCGGGACTGAAACACATCCACCCGCACATGGCCGTTGTGCTTGAGGGTGTAGGCCGCCCCCAGCAAAAACACCAGGTCAAACAGATACCACTGGGTCTCAATCAGGGCGTTGGAGCTGAGGTTCTGGCCGATCGCCTGCCCCAGGTAGCGACCCACCACATTCCAACAGCCCACCCCCACCATCACCAAGACCAACCAGTAAACGGCGCGACCGATGCGATCGGTGACG
>JAQCHG010000242.1 GCA_027619675.1 Cyanobacteriota bacterium | reverse complement strand
CTGGTGGGTGCCCTGATGCCCGACTACGACCCGGTGCAAAAGATCAGCATCATTCCTCGCGGTCGCGCTGGCGGCTTGACCTGGTTTACCCCCAGTGAAGAACGTTTGGAATCGGGCCTCTACTCCCGCTCTTACCTAGAAAATCAAATGGCGGTCGCCCTCGGGGGCCGCATTGCCGAAGAGATCATCTACGGCAATGAGGAAGTCACCACCGGAGCCTCCAATGACCTGCAACAGGTAGCGCGGGTGGCCCGCCAGATGGTGACCCGCTTTGGCATGAGTGAGGTGCTAGGGCCAGTGGCCTTAGGTCGTCAACAGGGCAACATGTTCCTCGGTCGGGACATTGCCTCTGAACGGGACTTCTCTGAGCAAACCGCATCCGCCATTGATGCTGAGGTGAGCAAGCTGGTGGAGCAAGCCTACAAGCGGGCTAAAACCGTGCTGCAAGAGAATCGCACCATCCTCGATCGCCTCGCCGCCATGTTGGTGGAGAAAGAAACGGTGGATGCAGAGGAACTGCAAGAACTGCTGACCAGCAGTGATGTGAAAATGGCTCCAATCCTCTAAGGGGGCGTCATCTGTCCAGGGTACAAGCCGTGCCGTGCCCGTCTTGCCGGGCCCGCTTCTGTACCCTACCTAGGGGCTGTAACCTTTGAGAAACAAGGTTTCTAGCGGTTATAGATGACAGCCCCTAGGCCCACCGCTACCGATTCACGGTTTTTCAAAAAAGGGCTGCCCATGGGCAGCCCTTTTTTTGGTCTGTGGTCGCCCTGCTCGCCATTGGTGTGCCTGAGCTACCCGAGGGCCTGGTCGCGCCAACCCCTGTTGAATTCCCTTTGCCGCTATGACACAGTCTCAACTCCTTTTGTCTGAAACCCATCCCCAGTCGGGGCGGTGGGTAATTGTGCAGGACAACGGCACCAGCGTGTGGCTGTACCTGACGGAGCGGGCATCCCAAGCGATCGCGGCAGACTGTTGGCTATGGAATCGCCTCGCCGCCCCCGGCAATCCCGCTGACTACGCCAGCCAGGGCCTTGCGCCCCCCGCTCCCAAGGGCATGATTACGACCCTCGGCACGGTAACCGACACACTGCCTACGGTCATGACCCGCTGGCGCTGGGACGGTAACGCGGTGGCCCTACTGGTGGCGGATCAGGCGATCGCCTTCATCAGCGCTGACCAGAAACGCGGCTACTGTCGCCACCTCCGCACCGTTGGCCCCTGGGGCAATCCGTTTGATGCCAAACGCTACCGCCGCCTGTTTGAGGAACTGTAGGTGTCAAAAAGCCAAGGAAGGGGATTTCTTCCGTTCTGAACTTGTGTCTCAGTTCGCTGTCAGTCTCAAGGTTAATGCTGACAATAGAGAAGCCTTCGTATGCCTCCCACCCATGCTTGACCCTCGTATTCCCGCTGGCCCGCTACGGGACAAATGGCAGCAGTTCAAAGAACACTGTCCCCTGGTCAGCCCCAACAACAAGCGTAAGCATCCCATCCTGGTGGTGGGAACGGGGTTGGCGGGGGCATCGGCTGCGGCCACCCTGGCAGAGCAGGGCTACCCAGTGAAAAGCTTCTGCATTCAAGATTCGCCCCGCCGCGCCCACAGCATCGCCGCCCAAGGGGGCATCAACGCCACCAAAAACTATCCCAACGATGGGGACAGCGTGTGGCGGCTGTTCTACGACACCATCAAGGGGGGCGACTACCGTTCCCGCGAGGCCAACGTCCATCGCTTGGCGGAAATCAGCAGCAGCATTATCGACCAGAGCGTCGCTCAGGGGGTGCCCTTTGCGCGGGAATATGGCGGCCTCTTGGCGAACCGATCCTTTGGGGGGGCACTGGTGTCGCGCACCTTTTACGCCCAGGGGCAGACGGGACAGCAGCTTTTGCTGGGGGCCTACAGCGCCCTAATGCGGCAGGTGCAGGCGGGCCAAGTGCAGGTCTTTGCTCGACGGGAAATGCTGGATCTGGTGGTGGTGAACGGCCAGGCGCGGGGCATCATCACCCGCAACTTGGTGACGGGGGAGTTGGAACGGCACCTGGGAGACGCGGTGCTGCTGTGTACCGGGGGCTACGGCAACGTCTACTACCTCTCCACCAACGCCAAGAATTCCAACGTGTCGGCGGCGTGGCGCTGCCACAAGCGGGGGGCCTATTTCGCCAACCCCTGCTATACCCAAATTCACCCCACCTGCATCCCGGTCTCGGGGGATTGTCAATCCAAGCTGACCTTGATGAGCGAAGGACTGCGGAACGATGGGCGGGTGTGGGTGCCCAAAACACCGGGGGACATACGCCCTGCCAACGAGATTCCCGAGGCCGATCGCGACTATTATCTAGAGCGCCGTTATCCCGCCTTTGGCAATCTGGTGCCCCGCGACGTAGCCTCCCGCAATGCCAAGGCCATGACCGATGCGGGGCGGGGCGTGGGGGAAACGGGACTGTCGGTGTATTTGGACTTTCGCGATGCCATTCAGCAACAGGGGCGCGCGGCGATCGCCGCCAAATACGGCAACCTGTTCGACATGTACCAGCGCATCACTGGGGAAGATCCCTACCGGGTACCCATGCGCATTTACCCCGCCGTCCACTACACCATGGGCGGTCTCTGGGTGGACTATCACCTGATGAGTACGATCCCCGGCCTGTTTGTGCTGGGGGAAGCCAACTTCTCTGACCACGGGGCCAATCGGTTGGGGGCCAGCGCCCTGATGCAGGGGTTAGCGGATGGCTATTTCGTGATCCCTTACACGTTGGGGGCTTACTTAGCCAGTACCCCCCTGCCTGGGGTGACGGTGAACCACGAGGCGTTTAGGGCAGCGGCAGCGGCAGCGATCGATCGCCTCACCCAGTTGCTCGGCATCCAGGGGGAGAAAACCGTGATGACCTTCCACCGGGAACTGGGGCGCATTGTCTGGGACTACGTGGGGATGGCCCGCGATCGCGACGGCCTGGAAACGGCGATCGCCCGCATCCAAGATCTGCGGACGGAATTTTGGCAAAACCTGAAGGTGCCAGGGACAGCCAACACCCTCAACAAAAACCTAGAGTTTGCCGGACGGGTGGCGGATTTTATGGAACTGGCGGAGCTGATGGCGCGGGATGCTTTACACCGGGAAGAATCCTGCGGTGGTCACTTTCGGGAAGAGCACCAGACCGCCGATGGAGAAGCTAAGCGGGACGACGACCACTTTGCCTACGTTGCCGCTTGGGCATATCAAGGGAACAACCGCCTGCCAGACCTCCACAAAGAAGAGCTGGCCTTTGATAACGTGCAATTGACCCAGCGTAGCTATAAGTAGGGCGATCGCCGGGTGCGTCATCCCTTCAGGGTAAAGGCCGACCTGGGTCATCATGGCCACGTCCACTCCTTGAACAGGGCTGACAGTAAACCTTTCATAACCAGAAGGAACTGGATTCACAACCAGGAAACTGACTGGATGTGAATCCAGGAGGCTGACTGGGATAGATGACGGCCCCTAGCGCACCGTCAACACATAGTCCCCTTGGTCAGCGGTGCTGAAACCATTGACGATGACGTTGTAGGTCCCGGTGCGGGGCAAGGTCAGCACCAACTCAGAGTTGGAGGTATTGGGGCTGGCGTCATTGTTGCTGTCCAGCAGGTTACCGTCGCTATCCCCCACCGCCAGATAGGTGTCAAAGTCACGGCTTTCCAACACAATAGTGACCCGCTGGCCCGCTGCCCCCCGGAAGCTGTGAATGTCGTAGTAGGTGTCATCCGGAGCCAGACTGTCCCCTGCTTCTAGGCGACCTTGACGGCGCAAAATGAAGCTACCGGAAGTACTGCCGCTGGCGCTACCGCTGCCTTGGGCGGTGGTGCCCCCGCCGCTGACGCCACTGAGGCGCAGCTCATAGTTGCCCTCTTCGCCCCCAGCATAGGAATTGGCCAAAATTACATAGGTGCCGTCGCGGGGTAAGGTGGCCACAAGGCGGGCATTGAGATCGCCAGCGCTGTCGTCATCGTTGAGGTAGAAGGTTTCATCCTCCAAGCTGAACAGAATCACGAAGGGATCAAACTCCCGGCTGGACAGTTCGATGGCGATTTCTTGTTCGGCCCGCCCCTCAAACACATAGGAATTGAAATAGCTGCCGTCGGGTAAGATATCACTGCGATCGCTGAGGCGACCCGTCACCCGTGAGTTCAGGGTAATGCTCTCCGGCTCTTGATCTTGGCTGGGGGCCGGGGTGCTGGCGGTGGTGGTCGCCGTGCCGTTTTGCACCGCCGCGATGAAGGGCAACACCTCAGTGGTGGGGATAGCAAAGCCAATGCCGATGCTGCCGCCATTATCCCCCGTGGTGTAGATGGAGGTGTTGACCCCAATCATCTGCCCAGCGCTATTGAGCAGCGGGCCACCAGAGTTACCAGGGTTGATGGCCGCATCGGTTTGAATCAAGTTCCGTTCGGTATCAAGGCGGCTGACGATGCCCGTGGTAAAGGTGCCTTGCAGGCCAAACGGGCTGCCGATGGCAAAGGCCGATTGCCCCAC
>JAQCHG010000241.1 GCA_027619675.1 Cyanobacteriota bacterium | reverse complement strand
GCCACCAAGCAGCGTAGTAGCGCAGGCTGGGATCTGCCGTTTGGGTCAAGTTGGCGATCGCCTGCTCAACCGTTAAGGACTCGCTAGTGATCGTGTCCTCTGCCATGGTCAATCTAGGTATCGCAATGGAAAGGCGTTAATAGTTAAGTGTTTAAATCTGAAATTCTGTGGGGCGGACGTTCAGTGGCGACTTGGGCAACCCAGCGAGATCTCCCCTCTGCACCATGACAAATATCCCCGCTCCCAGTCGTGATCTGCTAATTCCAGCCTACATGGCTTCACCAATTGAACCCTGACAGACCCCTAGAAGGCACGCCACCCACGGGTGCCAGCAGCCTGGCTGGGAAAGCCCATCCTAAACAGGCCAGGACTCACGCTATGACACCGATGAACACGGGGCTTAAGCCCCTTCGCCCCAACGGGCCGCCGAGGATTCCACAGCGTTTTGCGTCAGTTCTAAAGGTGCTAGGGGCTGCCATCAATCTCACCCAACATCCCTGCTGGGCAAAGGTTACAGCCCCTAGCTAAATGGTAGGGCAGGCACAGCAACGCTAACCCAGCCCCAGGGTTCACCCGTACCTGATGACGTGCCCTAGGCGGAAGCTTCCCCGTTCAGGGGCTTAATGCTCACGATGGTGCCACCCATGCGGGTAATCCGCTGCATTTCTTGGTTCATGCGGCCATAGGGCACCTTGATGAAGATGCTGCCGCTGCTGCGAATGGGATATTCGTTGCTATCCGTGGCTTCACTCTGCCGCAACCCCGTCACTTCATACACAAACACGCGCCCGGCGGAGGGGGAAGCCGTAGCAGTACCAAAAGCGTTTTGACCCAGCATGGTTTTAGCTATCTCTCCTGTGATTCTCAAACAGCTATGCGCTTAGCTAGTCAACGGAGGTCAGACATCAACCCACCCCCAAACCAGGGACTAGCGCTGAAAAGGGGATGCTTCCCCAGGCTTAGGATATCGCTCCTAACCCGCTGGGAAGCCCTCCCCTGGGATCATCGACGGTTATTTAACCGGCAGGGGTGACGCTAGAAACGCGACCGCCCATGCGGTTAACCTGTTGCAGCTTGGCAGAAAGCTGCTCGTAGGGCACGAGGAAGGCGGTGTTGGTGCGACGGACCCGAGGATATCCGGGACCCGCCATACCCACCACTTCCACGCGGTAGACTTTGCTGGGCTGACCACCAAAGGGAGTGGTGCCACCCAGGGACTTGTTCGGGGTGATGTTGCCTTTGCGGGTGCTGGTCGCATCCGAGGCCGGGAACCGAATGGAGCTGGCTTGGTTGCGCCCCAGTTCTTCCGCTAGGCGAGACTGACGCCCAGCCGATTGGGAGCGATCGCTGGTGGCATAGCCCCGATACAGTTGGAAAATGCGGGTAAACCCAACACTGCGCTGCCCAGCTTGGTAGACAAAGCTGCGGTAGTGGGGCACCACGTTTTCCCCAAAGCTAGCCTGGTACTCTTCGCTATCGATGAAGGAATCGACATCAGCGTCGTACCCTTCAGTTTCATAGCGATCCAGGTGCTCGATGATCTCCGATTCATCGTAGGGAGCCCGACCCAACAGGTGCTTGAATTGCAGTTCAATCACCCGAGTTTGGAAATTGCCGTAAAAGAACTTGTTCTTATAAAGCTCGGACTTCGCCACCGCCCGCACAAACTCCCGCACGGAGATGTGTCCATCCCGCAACAGAGACTCGGCGCTGGTGAGTCGCTCAGACTTCATCAAATGGTCATTTCCCAGCAGGTGACGATACACCGCATGGATCACATGGGCAGCATCTTCGCGGGTCCAGTTGGGCCGAAGCTCAACAGCGTCCACCTCATCAAAGGGGGCGGTCCCTAGGCGGGATGCTGCGGTCGTAATAGGCACGATCCCATCCTCCTAAAGTAAATTTCAACGTGAATAGACCCTGATAGGGCAGTAATTCTCCCGTAGGAGCCCTACTGCCAAACATCAGGGTGCTAGGGGTGCTCGTAAGCAGTACTGAGCCACTAAGCAGGGGTAATGCTGGTCACCCGGCCACCGGCTCGGTTAACCTGCTGCAATTTCTGGGATAGCTGCTCGTAGGACACCAGGTACTCCGTATTGCTGCGGCGCACCTGGGGCAAACGACCAGGAGCCGCAGCCTGCATAACCCGAACCCGGTAGAACTTCTCGCGATCGCCACCACTGGTCCCCACAATCGCGGCACCTGTGCTAGCGTTTGATACGGGGGATGCAGAGTTTCTGGCGATCTCTTGCACTAGACGAGCGCGCATACCAGACTTCTGGCAGCGATCGCTCGTCGCATACCCCCTGTAAAGCTGAAAGAAGCGGGGGAACCCGACAACCTTCTGCTCACGCTGGGTGAGGTGACCTCGATGGAAGGGGACAACGCTATCCCCAAAGCTGTCGCTATACTCAGCGGAATCAATGTAAGAATTGATCTCCGCCTCGTACCCTTGGCCGTGATAGATAGCCCCGTGGGCTTGGATCTCATCTTGGCTGTAGGGAGCCCGCCCTAGCAGGTGCTTGAAGTTCAACTCAATGAACCGATTCTGCGGTCCAGACAGAAAGAACTTTTCCCGATACAAATCAGACAGAGCTAGGGCGCGGACAAAGTCTCGCACCGAGATTTCTCCCTGACGCAATAGGGACTCAGCACTGGTTAGGCGCTCACTGGCCATGATGTACTGGTTACCGAATACCTGGCGATAGGCCGCGCGGATAACCGCCGTGATATCGTCCTGGTTCCAGTGGGGGCGCAACTCTACCCACGCCGACTCGTCAAACGGAGACACCCCAAGGCGTCCCGCTGCAGTTGTGACTGCCATTTGCCGTCTCCTTGGCAAGTTTAGATACAACAATGCCCGGACAGGCAAACAACTGTTAACAAAGCGCTAACAACTGTCTGCCCCTCCGGGCAGGACGCAAAACTAGCTCAGGGCGTTGATTGCGTAGTCGATGTAGGAGTTAGCTTCAGTAGCAGCGTCGCCACTCAAACCATGGTTGGATTTGATGTACTTCAGCGCTTCGACGTACCAGCTGGGGGACAGTTCGAAGGTGCTGTTGATTTCATCCAAGCCAGCAATCAGGTACTCATCCATGGGGCCGGTGCCACCAGCAACACAGCAGTAGGTCACCATGCGCAGGTAGTAGCCGATGTCCCGTGCACACTTGTCCTTACCACGCTGATCAGAAGCGTAGTTAGGCCCTTGCATTTGGGTGGTGTAGGGGAACTTGTTGTAAACGGCTTGGGCAGCGCCGGAAACCAAGGAGTCAGCTTTGTTGGTCAGAGCCTTAGCAGCTTCCAGACCAGAAGCAGCTTGACGCAGACGACCGAAAGCAACTTGCAGTTCGGAAGCGCTCAGGAAACGACCTTGAGAATCAGCAGCAGCAACTGCTTCAGTCAGAGGAGTTTTCATCGGAAGGATCTCCTAATTTGATGTACAGATGTGGTCTTGGTTCGTTCAGAGAATTAGGTGCGCAAGGCACCGAAAACTGCCTAAAACTAGGCAACAGCCGCAGCAGCAGCATCAAAGTAGCCAGCGATTTCGGAAACGAGGCTGGAGCAGTCACCTTGGGTGATGCCAGCGGGATCGTTCACGATCGCCAGAGCGGATTCCTTCATCTTGGCAACACCAGCAGCCACGGAAGCGCCAGGAACGCCCAGAGCCACATAGGTCTCACGCAGGCCATTCAGGCAGCGATCGTTCAGCACGGAAGCATCGCCGGTGAAGGTAGCGTAGGTGATGTAGCGCAGGATGATTTCCATGTCGCGCAAGCAAGCAGCCATGCGACGGTTGGTGTAGGCATTACCACCAGGAGCGATGAGCTGGGGTTGCTCAGCAAACAGAGCGCGAGCAGCGTCGCCAACGATCTTGGAAGCGCTACCGGTCATGCGGTTCACACAGTCGATCCGCTTTAGGCCATCGCCAACAACAGCGCTGAGGGCATCCATTTGAGAGCTGGACAGAAAGTCGCCGCGAGCATCCGCTTGGGAAACGACCTTGGTGTATGCATCAAACATTTACTCAATCTCCTAGATAGTTGAGTTTCGGTTTGTCTTTTGACTGGTTTATTCGGTTGGTCAGCCGAGGCTGCCTTAACCCGTATGAGAGGATCTTAAAGACAGGCAATGGCCGCGCTCCTCATTTCTTGACATTTCTTCAACGTACTCCACAGGTTGTCAACCGTCGAAACATTGAAGGCAATTATGAGAAGTTTGCGGTCCATTGTGAAAACCCGGAAGGACTGCGTAAAGGGCTTGTCCTGTCTGGATTTCATGAACTGTTTACTAAACCCTCCAGGATTTATATACACCACTCCTGAGAGCTTTGTGATTTACGAGTTGTTAAGGTTGATACCAAAACCAACGACTCTTTAAGCCAAAAGTGGCCATCTGGCGGGATTTCCCTCATCTACGCCGCCTTAAGAGACACTCATTTTTGTTTACAAAGCGCAACACAAATAACATCCATCTTCATCCTCTCCCCCTAGTACCGCACGGCGTAAATTGACCAACC
>JAQCHG010000240.1 GCA_027619675.1 Cyanobacteriota bacterium | reverse complement strand
AAGTCTGGATCGCAGAGGCGATCGCAGGAAGTCGCAATCAACCACCCTGGCCAGGGTGGGTTGAAAGAACAGCCTAGCCGAAGACGCCGGGGTGCAAGTTGGGTCGCAATCAACCACCCTGGCCAGGGTGGGTTGAAAGCTATCACTTGCCCCTGCGATTTGACGGGCTTCATGTCGCAATCAACCACCCTGGCCAGGGTGGGTTGAAAGTTGTTCTCGGAGGCACCGGACGTGCGCAGGATCTCCCTCGTCGCAATCAACCACCCTGGCCAGGGTGGGTTGAACAGCATCCATTTTCTTTAGGGCGAGTTGAAAGAGAGCACCACGTTGACAAAGACACATTTTAGGCAGGGAAGGACACCCTCACTAAAATGTCACCACCAACTCGACGACACTTTATTTGTCACCACCAACTCGACGACACTAATTTGGCTCGACGACAGCAATCTGTCTCCGGTGACAGTAATCTGTCCCCAGCGACAAATAAAGTGTCACTGTACATCAGGGAATGGACGTAACAAGACTCGAACTTGTGACCCCCACGATGTCAACGTGGTGCTCTAACCAACTGAGCTATACGTCCTTGCAGATATGTAAGCTACCACATCGCCTAAAGGCGGTGCAATGGATTTGGCTAATAAACCTCACCCCTTGCTCACCGTTGAAACCAAGCGGTGAGGGCCACCGCCAGGGCATCCGCCGCATCATCGGGTTTAGGGATAGTGGGTAGGTTGAGCTCGTGGGCCACCGCCTCCTGCACCATCGTTTTATCGGCATTGCCATGGCCGGTCAGGGCCTGCTTGATCTGGGCGGGGGTATATTCCACCAGAGGGAGCTGGTGCTGGGCCAGCACCAGCAAAATCACCCCTCGGGCCTGAGCCACCAGAATGGTGTTACCCATGCGGTAGAAAAAGAGCTTTTCTAGGGCGACACGGGTGGGTTGGAACTGCTTGATCAGGTGATGCAGATCGTCGTAGAGGGTGCAGAGGCGATCGCCTACCGGCGTCTTGGCTTGGGTTTCAACAATGCCAAAGTCAATCACCTGGGCACCCGCGATGGTGCCAGCGGCGGGGCCAAGGCCGTCGATGACGCCGAATCCCAAGATGGCTAAGCCTGGATCAAGCCCCAAGATGCGTTCAGGGGGGGCGGAGGTGTCAGGCATAGAAGAAGAGGGGAGAGCATTGGGGGGGAAGAACCGAGATTAGGAGCGTAGGCGGCGATCGCCGCCACCACGCTCCTAAACCCGAGGGCGGACATCCCTGACAGAGGAACCCCTAGCTGGGGTACATGCACCCATCCCCTGGCTAGGCGCTGTCACCATTGGGCAATCAGGGGCCTGGCTGCAACCCCTGGGAGTCCCTAACGCACCCCGGCGGGTTGGCGGCCATTGGTGCTCGTGTCTTCGCTCTCCAAAGCAACCCCAAAGACATTGCTGAACACCTTTTCCACCTTGTAGCCAGAGTCGATAGACTCTAGGGGATCTTTGCGGAGGCGGTGGCGCAGGCAGAGGGCAATCACCCGACGAATGTCGTCGAGGGTGGTCTCGGTGCGGCCTTCGTAGGCGGCCAGGGCTTTGGCAGCCCGGTTGGTGACGATGTCCCCCCGCAAACCATCCACATCGAGTTCCGCGCAGACCTGGGAAATCTTGACCCGATGGCTGTGGTCGAGGGTGACGCTGGGCAGGCGCTTTTGGGCCTCCACGAGGCGCTGTTGCAGGGCGTCCTGTTGGGCTTGGTATTGGGTGAGGTAGGCTTGGGGATCCTGGTCAAAATCAGAGCGCTGTTCCACAATTTGCACCCGCAGTTCCGGTTCCTTCACCGTGCGGATCTCGGCGTGCATGCCAAAGCGGTCCAGCAATTGGGGGCGCAGTTCCCCTTCCTCTGGGTTGCCGGAACCGACGAGGACAAATTGGGCCGGGTGGCGGATGGAAATCCCCTCCCGCTCGACGGTATTCCAGCCGGAGGCGGCGGAGTCTAGCAGCACGTCCACCAGGTGATCATCCAGCAGGTTGACCTCATCCACGTAGAGGATGCCGCGATTGGCTTTGGCCAGCAACCCCGGTTCAAAGGCTTTCACCCCTTCTGCCAAGGCTTTTTCGATGTCGATGGTGCCGCACACCCGGTCTTCGGTGGCCCCCAGGGGCAGGTCCACCATGGGGACTTTTTTGAGGGCGACGGGGAGGTCAAGGGTGCCCCGCTCCCGCTGCACGTCAGGATCTTGGGGGGAGCGGCTGAAGGGGTCGTCGGCCACCACCTCGATTTCCGGTAGGAGGTCGGCGAGGGCACGAATGGTGGTGGATTTTCCGGTGCCGCGATCGCCCATAATCATCACCCCACCAATGCGGGGATCAATCACGTTCAGCAACAGCGCCAGCTTCATGTCTTCTTGGCCAATGACGGCGGTGAAGGGGAAAACGGCACGGCGAGGGGCGGTGGTAGGGGCGGCGGTAGCAGTCACAGGCAAAAGCTCTTATGAATGAGGTGTGTTTACAGATTAAGGTCAGAACTTACCTAGCCCTAGGCAGAAATGGGGCCGTTTAGACCCGCCCCCGACGCATTGCCGAGGGTTTAGGCAGATTTGTGTAAGCTCTGGAAGCAAAAATTAGCCATGATCCATTGTGCCATACGGGTTTCACCCCTTAGCGGCAGGGGAGCGCATCTAGGGGGGAGCATTGATTACAGGGGAAGACAATGTAGATCCAGGGTTGCGGCGATCGCGCCCCCTCTCTGGCTGGGGCCGCCGCTGTTGGATCGCTGTAGTCGCCTCCATTATGGCGAGGGTCTCAAGCCCCTTGTTGATATGCCAACCATGGCAATGTTCTAGCCCTGTTGGCGGCTGGGATACCACTTGCGATCGCCGGTTGGGATGCAGGGCTACCCTTTCCTTAATTTGGAGGTTAAGGTAGCCATCGTAGGGATCACAATAGGTTGGAACGGATCGGATTCTAGGGGATGAAACCGGGCAGTAAATACTATCCACTGTTTGCCCATCTGAAGGGACGCGATCGTGGCCCTTTGACCCTGACCTTGGCAGACATCGAAACCCTGTTGCAGCAGCCCCTGCCCGCCTCTGCCCGTACCCAAAGGGCTTGGTGGAGCAATCGCAGCCAGGGTGCGCTTCAGGCTGCCGCTTGGCTACAGGCGGGCTACCGCACCCAACGGGTAAATTTAGCGACGGGCACGATTACCTTTGTCCCTTACCAGGCGGAATATCGGGTGGTGCATTTTGACGACACCACCGTCTGGGATCAGGCCACCATTAAATCCTTGCGCAAGACGCTGAAACTGACCCAAGCGGAGTTTGCCGACACCTTGGGGGTGCGGCGGCAAACGGTTAGCGAGTGGGAAAACGGGGTCTACAGCCCTGATCGCTCCACCCTCAAGCATTTGCAGTTGATTGCCCGCACCGCTCCAGAAACTCGATCGGCGGATTAGCACCCTACGCTATTGGGCCAGGGTTTACGCACTGAACGACCCACTGAACCCAGGTTCAGCCGCTTGCACGATCTCTTCGGCTGTGGCCCACCCCCTGATTAACGGGGGCTGCGGAGGCCGATCGGTTTTCCCACCGCCGCCGCTGACCAGGGTGCCACCGGACTGTGACAATTTCTCCAGCTTCCCAGGTCAGGCCCTAGGGAGTCCTGCCCGTCCTACCGTAGGACCATTCCTACTGGTTACCGCTGGACAACGCCCATGGTTAGCCCCTCTGATCTGACCCTGCGCCAGGGTTTGGCCTGCTACTATCGCGCCCACCCCCAGTTTGTGCAAAACCAGGACCTCTGGGTGGGCTGGATCCGCATCCCCTGGGCCGACTTGCAAAAGCACGACATCATGCATGTGGTGACGGGCTACGGCACCGATTTGGTGGATGAACTGCGATTGATTGGCTTTTTACTCACCGCATTGACTTGGCGACGCCCTGGGTACTTTTACCTCCAAAGCATCGGGGTTTTTGCAGAATTGCTGGGACGATCGCTGTTGGGGCGGCGATTTGGCGATCGCTACCGCTGGCCCTGGCAAGTGTGCCATGACTACTGGCAGGGGGTCCGCCAAGGGCAGCGGGTGCAACCCAAAATTGCCGCCAACCTCGACCCCAATACCGTCCTTGATCGCAGCTTGACTGCCCTACGGCAGCAATACGGCATCGTGAATCACGGGGCGTGGGATTAAGGGCGGGGAAATAGCGACATCCCGGCCCCCTTATCCCCCAGCCCCTGCTAAGTGCGTCCTCCGGCCCATTCCCAAAGGGCGCAGGGGAGCCAGATCGGGAAGGGTGAGGGATTTAGGGCTTCGGCGTGACCTCAGCCGTAGGCATAGCCTTCCCGAAGGAATACGGTAAGGGCCAACGGTGCGCCAACTTACGCTGTGCGGTATTAGTCCGTAACCGTTAGGCGGCGGGTCTCAATTACAAACCCGTCTGAGCGCACCACAATGGCCGACACCCAGCGCTGATCGGCCCAGAATTGCAACGCGGGGTCGTGAAACAATCATTTAGGCTCCTTGATCTTGGGATTCGCTGAC
>JAQCHG010000239.1 GCA_027619675.1 Cyanobacteriota bacterium | reverse complement strand
AACCTGCAACGGCGTTTGGGCGATCGCCATGACCCGGCTGAAAAATTGCAGATAGCTAGCGGGTTGACGCACCGCTTGAACCACGAGCCACGGCCCCAAGGTCGCGATCGGGGCCGCATACATCAGCGTAAAAGGCAGCAAAACAATTTGAATGAACCAATCCGGATTGGCGGGTAAAAACTCTCCCGGTAAATGGTGGGCGCTGCCTAAACGAAACGCGGTTTGATAGGGATCGGGCAGGGCTGACAGCGAACATATCCCCGCTGGTGGGAAGGGGTTAAGCCCTTGCTTGCTGGGGGATGAATGGGATCCTGTCATCGCGCTGCCTTGCCTTTACTCAACCCTGACGGTATCGACTGGCAGGTGTATGGCGCAACCCAAAGGCCAAGCCAGGCCCACCCAGGGATAAAAAGGGTTGTGAGAACGCAAAAAAAAGGTCGGCCTGTGGCCGACCCGAATTGAGAGTTGCTTAGCGATCAGAAAATCGGGAATGGGCTCAGGGGCAAGCCTCGGCCCCTAGAGGGACACCCCTTCCCCTTCGGACTTGGGTTCAAACTTGAAGGCATGTTCCTTCAGGAGGCTGCTGACCTGGCCTAACACATCGTCGCCCTTGCGCAGGGTTTGCCGCTCGGGGAAGAACTCCGGCTGGTTGAGGTTGCGGGCGATCGCGTCCTTGACTTGATCTGAGATCAACTCCGCCAGTTCTGCCCGCGCCTTATCGCGCTGGTAGCGAGCACCTTCCTCCGTGGTGGCATAGAGGGGGGGCAAACGGTTGAGGGCATAGGCGGCGATGTCGCCGAGATCCAGGGTGGCGTCGCTGTTGGCTTCAATTTCTGCCACGCGGGAGATAGCTTCCGTCAACACCAGTTCTTCCATGACGTTGATGAACTGCTTGCGGGGAACCGCCACCACTTCCCCCGTTAACAAAGCCCCCATCAGGCGATCCAGGGCCATGTACTCTTCAATGGACAGCTCTGAGGCGGTGTCGCAAATGCGACCCACCTCTGCTTCCATGGCGGGTGTTAAGTAACCATCCTGGAGCGCCTGCTCCACAATTTTCTCAATAGTCATATGCTTGGGGTTCCCATGCTCCATGTTCAGATGAGTGTGAGCGCAGCAGAAGCTGGGGGAATGGGAGAAAGGTTTGTTCTAACTGCGCCTATTGTGCCCTGGGCTTCCCTAAAGCTGACAGCCTGCCCATGAACTTTAAAAACCGTCGAGACGACCTGGGCAACCGGGTTCAGGTCGAGGGCTGCACGCCATGGAAGGGATGCTGCCATGGGTGGCTGATGGGGGCAGCCCGTTCCCTAATTCATTCGCTGCTCCCGCCACGGTCCCGGATCAACGGCCACCCCGTTTACGTACAGCCCCCAGTGTAGGTGGGGGCCTGTGGAGGCTCCCGTGGATCCCACCGTGCCCACCGTTTGGCCCGGTTGCACAATGTCCCCTTCCTGCACGGAAATGCTGTTCAGGTGGATAAAGATGCTGGCCACTCCCTGGCCGTGGTCAATGCCGATGGTGTTGCCGTGCAGCTCAAAGCCATCGGCGACGCGCCCCACCAAGACTACCCGCCCCGCCGCTGGGGCAATCACCGGGGATCCGGTGGGGGCGGCGTAGTCAATGCCCCGGTGGTAATAGTTGTCGGCAAAGACGCCGTTGTAGTAGCGGCGCACCCCATATTCTGAACTCACCCGCCCTTGGCTGGGGCGCAGAAAGGGGCCATCCCAGTATTTCTCTGGACTGAGGACTGCCTTGAAGGTGGCCACCCGATCAAACTCGTGGTCGGTGCCCAGGTCCCCACTGCCGGAGGACAAGGTAATCCGCTGGGTGCGGAAACTGCGGCGATCAAGCCAGAAGGCGGGGTTGCGCTGCCGCTCTGCCCCGGTCACCTGCACCACGTAGCGCCCAGAGCGGTGCAGGGGGCTGGTGGGGACAAAAGTGCGGTAGCGATTGTCCCCCAGGGCAAAGGTGGGATAAGGCTCCCCATCCACCGTCACCGTGGGCGTTTCACTCGCCCCCGTGCGCCCCGTCACCAAAATGGAGACGGTATCCCCCTGGCCAGGGGCGGCGGGGTCAATGACCACGTCGTAGGCTTGGGCGGCGGGGTGGATCAGGGTAATGGAGAGGGTGACAATCCCCGCCAGCACCATAAAGAAGATGGAGCGCCACGGCACTTGACGCTTTTTCAGCAGGGCATTGAGCCCCGGCAGGCGATAGACGGAAACGGTATGTTTCATGGTGGTGAGACGGTGGTGCCTAAGGCTCCCCAGCAGCAGTCCAAAGTGATCCCGAAGTTCCCAACGTGGCGGCCTTTCTAGCCGACGACCTGCCCAAGGGCGGGGGGGACGGCAGGGAATTAGGCGGGTTTAACATAGGCGATCGCTGTGCGCCATAGCAGCACCGCTTGCCCCTCGGCTTCTAAACAAATACAGAGGGGATCCTGCCAGCGCAGGGTGCCCGTAAAGGTGTCCCCCGTGGTGAGTTTGATTTCCACGGCTTGTTTTTCCCGCAGAAAGCCCTGCATTAGCCGGGTGCTGGGCAAGCCCGTATCCAGTTCTACAGTCATGGCCTGTGCTGCCCCCAAGGAACAGCCCATAAAAACGCAATGGTCCTAACTTACCCGCAATAGCCCAGGTTAGACCGTAACCCCGAGGAAAGTTCTAGGATAGGTAGCGGTCCTTTTGCGGGGACTGGGCAGCGGGTGGGTCCATCCCCAAGACGCCGGGGGCGTCACCCCAGGCCCTAGACAGCAGCAGGCAGCACTCGGGAGCAATATGGCGATCGCATTCACGAAATATCACGGCCTCGGCAACGACTTTGTGTTGGTGGACAATCGCCACCAGAGCGACCCCTGCCTAACGCCGCAGCAGGCGGTGAAGTGGTGCGATCGCAACTTTGGCATCGGGGCTGACGGGGTGATTTTTGTGCTGCCCGGCCAGCAGGGCACCGACTACACCATGCGGATTTTTAACTCCGACGGCTCCGAACCAGAAATGTGCGGCAACGGCATCCGCTGTCTGGCCAAATTTATTGCCGAGTTGGAAACGGCGGACGGTACCCCCGCCGCTCCCCCCAAGGCTTACACCATTCACACCCTGGCGGGCACCATCACCCCCACCCTGCAACCGGATGGCCAAGTCACGGTGGACATGGGGGAACCCCGGCTGCTGGCCTCGGAAATTCCCACCACCTTGGTGGCGGCGGACCAGCGGGTAATCAGCCAAGCCCTGACGGTGGCAGATCAGGACTGGGTGGTCACCGCCGTCAGCATGGGCAACCCCCACTGCATCACCTTTGTAGACGATGTGGCGGCCATTGACTTAGCCCAGTTGGGGCCGCAGTTTGAGTATCATCCGGTGTTCCCCGAGCGCATCAACACCGAATTTATTGAGGTGGTCGGGCGGGACTATTTAAAAATGCGAGTCTGGGAACGGGGGGCCGGAGCTACCTTGGCCTGCGGCACCGGGGCCTGCGCGGCTTTGGTGGCGGCGGTACTGACGGAGCGCAGCGATCGCACGGCGACGGTGGAACTGCCCGGTGGTCCCTTGGGGATTGAATGGTCGGCGGTGGACAACCGGGTCTATATGACGGGACCCGCGACACGGGTGTTTACGGGCCATATGGACGAGCAGTGACCCGGAACGTGATTGTTTTAACCAACGACGACGGCATTGACGCCCCTGGCATTCGCGCCCTACAGGCGGCGTTGCCGGGGAGGGCTACGGCGATCGTGGCCCCCGATGCGCCCTTGTCCGGCTGTAGCCACCAGATCAACCGGGGTGGCCCCATCCCGATTCAGCAGCGGGGGCCGGGGGAATACGCGATCGGCGGTACCCCGGCGGACTGTACGCGGGTGGCGGTCAGTCACCTCTATCCCCAGGCCCAGTGGGTGCTTTCCGGCATTAATGCGGGGGGGAACTTAGGGGCCGACATCCATGTGTCGGGCACCGTGGCGGCGGTGCGGGAGGCCACCCTGCTGCGGGTGCCGGGTATCGCCCTGTCCCACTACATTCACCGGGGCCGCCCCATCGACTGGGCGGTGGCGACGCGGTTGGCCACCAAAGTGCTGTATCAGCTCATGGCCCATCCCCCCCAGCCGGGGCGGTTTTGGAATGTGAATTTGCCCCACCTCAGCAGTGATGATCCCGATCCGCCCCTGGTGGACTGTCCCTGCTGCACCCAACCCCTACCGACGACCTTCGTGGTGGAGAATGGAGCCTTCCGCTATGTGGGGGCCTATGGCGATCGCCTGCGGGACCCCGGTGCCGATGTGGAGGTGTGCTTCTCGGGGGCCATCAGCATCAGCGAAATTCGTCTCTGGTAATGTGCAGGGGATTTTTCCGGTATGTCTCAACTGAATCAAGCCCTGACCCTGTTTCTGAGCCTGCTGGTGGAAGCCACCCCGTTTTTGCTGCTGGGGGTGCTGTTTTCCAGCGTGCTGGCGGTGCTGGTGGATGAACGGGCGCTGATTAAACGGATGCCCAAGCACCCGGTCCTAGCGGCCCTATCCGGCAGTCTCTTCGGCTGCCTGTTCCCGGTGTGTGAATG
>JAQCHG010000238.1 GCA_027619675.1 Cyanobacteriota bacterium | reverse complement strand
ACACCTAGAGGGTTGGGAAATTGCGGGGCGCTATTGCACTCGGGTAAACTCATCCACCGCCAGCTCCATTTCCTCCACTTCAAAATCGCTGCTGTCGGCTTTGACATCACTGATTTTGTAGTTGACGGGCCAAGCCCCCAAAAAGCGAAAGCGCACAGTTTTCTGGGCTCCTTGGTCATAGATGGTGATGTCGCCATCCCGTCGTTGCTTAGACCAATTGCCCTCTTCCACCGCCGTAAACCAGTCCCACAGGGCAGTGGAGAGGGTCACCCCCCGTTTCAGCACAATGTTGTCGCTTTTGATATTGCCGGGGACTTTGGTGCGCACCACCCGCCCCTGTTTGGTGCCGTCTCGGCCCCATTTTTGGGGGGTGACTTCGGCATGTTCAATCACATCCTGGCTGCGTTTGAAGCCTTGACACTCCATAAAGTAGCCATCAATGCGATCGTCGCTACCGTCCAGGTGAATCTCTAGGTAAAACCGGGATGATGTAAAGACTTCGGGGGGTTCAGCCATGGGGCCTCCTTATCTAAGGAACCTCAGGGGAAGGTGGATATGGCCTCAGCTTACTTCACCCGGTGGAGACTCTCGATCGCCACCTCCACGGTTTCTGTGGCTAGATCCGATGCTCCGGCCTCAAAGCCCGACATGGCGTAGCTAGAGCACATGGCCCCGGTGATGTCCCAGCGGGCGGCTTCTTCGCCCCCTTGGTTATAGAGGACGATCGCCCCGGTTTTTCGTTCGCCTTTGCTGCTGCTGCCGCCCCCTTCAATGGGCTCAGAATGGTTACTTTCGTACCAGTCCAGCAGACGGTGATCGTCGGCGGCGGCCACATATTCCACGGTGAGCTTGCCATTGCTGGTGCCCGTCACAGTGGCCTGAATCTGGCTCTTGCCGTCCTTCGTCACCCCAAAGGGGGTACTGTCCCCAGCGGTTTCTAGGGTAATGGCAACGCCACTGACTTTTTTAACGACCAAGTCTTCGAGTCCGTCAAAGGACACATAGAACTTAGAGCAGGCCAAAATCTCACCGGCAGCCATGATCAAAAACTCCTTGTGTACTTAAGGCTTAGGGGGGCAGGGGGGATGAAAATTCCCGGCTTTATTTGTCAGCATTTGTCAGCGGTTATAAACCCTTGGACTCAACAGGCGTTGAGGATAGATCAGTAGGGCATGTCAGTCCTAGTGGTTTGTCGATTTTGAAACTGTGAATCAGACGTCTAGCAGACAAGGCTTCCTGAACTGTCTCAGGCACAAATGCAAACACTGACAAACCACTAGAAGGGCAGTTCACGTCCCAATTAAGGGCATTGGCAGCGTTGGGGATTAGGTCACCCGGTTGATTTGTTCCAGCACCATTTCCAGGGTTTCAGTGGCCAGATCCTTGCTGTCGGCGCTGAAGTCGCTGACCTTGTAGGACTTGAGCCAGGCATTGGTGAAATCCCAGCGCATCACCTCGTTGTCTTCGCTGTCGTAGGCCACCAGGGACCCATTTTTGCGAGCACTGCTCCAAGCGCCATCGCCCCCTTCACTCTTGGGCATGGTTTGCTTCATCCAGTTGTACCAATCGGTATCCCCCTCGCAGAGGTAGGTTTCGATGGTGAGGTTGGGGTTTTGCTCAAAGCCGGCTGAGGTGGTCTGCCACAGGGTCTTACCGTCCTTGGTGGAAGCCAGGGGCTTTTCGTGGCCAGCGGTCTGGCCCTCAAATTTAATACCGTCCACCTTCTTGACCATTTTGTCGGTGAGGCCATCCACTTCCAGGTAAAAGCGACTGGTGGGGATGGGTCTGAGTTCAGGCATGAAACCCGCTCCTTTCAGGCATTAAATAAACGTTGCGAACTGCGATATCGGTTATCCCCGTCCGGCCATGAACGGTATCACCGCCGGACGGGGATTGTAGGTTCTACTGGTTGGGTGCCCACTGGCTAATGCGGAAGATGACAAATTCCGCCGGACGCACCGGACAGACGCCAATCTCCACATAAAGGCGACCCATCATCATGGTGTCGGGGGTGTTGAGTTCCCCGTCGCACTTGACGTAAAAGGCTTCTGCCGTGGAGCCCCCAAACAGGGCTCCCTCCCGCCAGAGACGAGCCAAGAACGTGCTGACGGTACGGGTCACCCGTGCCCACAGGTCCTGGTCATTGGGCTCAAACACCACCCATTGGGTGCCGATCTCAATGGACTTCTCGATGTAGCTGAGCAGGCGGCGCACACTGATGTAGCGCCATTGGATGTTGTCGGGCTCTACCAGGGTGCGGGCACCCCAGATTTTGTAGCCCCGGTTGTAGTTGACAAAGTTGCGGATACAGTTGATGCCCACTGGGTTCAGCAGTTCCTGCTCCCGCATATTGGTTTCGTAGGCCAGCCCCAGCACCCCCCGTGGGGTTTCGTTGGCAGGGGCTTTGAAGATGCCGCGCGATTCGTCGGTGCGGCACCACACCCCCATCATGTGGCCGCAGGGGGGCACAAAGATGGGTCGCCCGCCATTGCGGGGGTTGGCCACCTTGATCCAGGGATAGTAGAGGGCACCGAACATGGAGCGGCGGTTGAAGGCACTGAGCCATTCCGCCACGTGCTGGGGCCGCTGGCCTTCGGGGGCGACCGCAGCGTTGTCGTTCTTACCCATCTTGACGGGAGGGGGATCCAGCACGGCCATGCGGTAGGCGGGGCCAGGGAAGGAGTTTTCGCAGAGGCTCAGCATCATTTCCATGACGCCGTGGACCTGATCCAGATCCAGCAGCCCCACTTGGTAGGCCCGCATTAGGTCGGGGCAAGCCACCATGGCCACTTCGTCGATTTCAAACAGCCCTTGAATGCCTTTGCGATCGTCTCGCACCCCTTGCAGGTCGCGGGTGATGCGCTCAGGGGGAGAAATGTAGGGGGGGGGAGCAATTTCGTAGCTGCCGTTACCAGGGCGACGAGAGAGGGCCTGTCCACTGACGGAAATGTCACTCATGGTGACATATTCCGATGCTTCCAGGGCGGTGACGGCGTAGTCGGCCACCGCCGTATCCGTCTGGGAATTCATGGTCAGGTGGTCGTAGCGTTCCAGTACCTCATCGCCACTACGCACAATGACGTTGAAAAATTCCCCCGTGTCTAGGGGCAGTTCGGCGTCCTCTGGGGCGTCCTCCGGCAGTGGCTTGGGGGAACTTTCCGTGATGGTGACGATAATGCGGGAGTCTTCAGCGGGGGGCAGCAATGCCTGCTCCTCTCCGGCGGGAAGACGGAGATTGACCCCTAGGGAAGGCTTGCCGCCAGCGGTAGGTAGGCGAGTGGCGACCTCTTCGGGGGGTGGGGGTGGGGAGCCTGGGAGCTTGGTGCCGATGCTGACTACCCAGCAGCGACCACCGCCGTTGTTGAACCAGCCCTGCACGGCAAAGGGGAGGTAGGCGTCGAAATCGGTGAAGCCGTCGGAGCCCGGTTTGCCGAAAAATTCGACGTATTGGCTCCAGTTGGTGATCATCATGGGCTTGAAGAGTTCGGCATCGCCGCGAACATCTTCGGTAAAGCCGACGAAGCCAGCTACGCTCATGCTCACCCCTTCAATGGGGCGACTGCCGCGATCCACCTCTTCGACGTATACGCCTGGGGCAAAGTAGTCCAATGCCATGCTCGAATGCCTCTCTATTCAGCAAGGGGGAGGGTAACCGTTGGCGGGACAGCCCGATCGCAGTGAGGAAACCTGGGCTGTCGAGTTTACCCCCTCAACGGTAAGGGCTGGCATGGGTGGGGTCACTAGACCAAGGTCGTAATTCCTGCGGGTTGGTTGATGCTTGTGCCACAGCGGATTAGAACTGGCGGCGGCTAAAGATCATGCCCGTAAGGGTGAGCAACAGGGTGATGTAGATTAGCGCGTAGAGCAAATGGAACAATAGCTCCCCTGTGGTGGGGAAGAGGTTGAGGCCATACACTGCCTGGTTACGGAGATTTAGCCGCTCTAAATCTGGCAGCACCAGATAGAGGCCATTGGTGAGCCGTTGTAGGGCGGGGTTTTCGCTCAGTTCCCCCAGGGCCACAATGTCGGGGCTGAGGTGGCCCATCAGGGACACGGCGAAGGTCATTAGGGTGGCCAGGAGGGAACTGGTGAAGACACCAAACAGCATGGCGACCGATGTTAGCAGGGCCATCTCCATGAAGGTGAAGGCGATCGCCAGCAGCAGGCTTTGGGGGCTGTAGGCAATGGCGTTGAGGCTCAATACCCCAAAGTAGATGGCCGACAGTAGGGCCATCAGCACCGCCAGCACCGCCGCCAGCCCCAAATGTTTACCGAGGATGAATTCGGCGTGGCTGACGGGTTTGGCAATCAGCACCAGCACCGTGCGTTTTTCAATTTCTTTATTGATCAGCCCGGTCCCCACAAAGATGGCCACCAGCAGCCCGAGCCCGTGGATGCCGGCCATACCGAGGTCGAGGGTGATTTTGTCTTGGGCTCCGGCGGCCACCTCCGGCAGCAGCAGGGTGGCGGCTGCCATCACCAGGGCGTAGAGGGCGACCAGGTACAACACGCGATCGCGAATCACCTCTAAAAACACATTGCGGGCAATCAC
>JAQCHG010000237.1 GCA_027619675.1 Cyanobacteriota bacterium | reverse complement strand
GTGGGTGCCCCCAGCCGCATCTTTCCGGGGATGACGGGGGTGGGTCAGGCCGATGACTCTGTATTCACCCGCATCAGCGGTTTCCCCATTGATGTGGATGCTGATGACACCTTTGTGGTGTCGGTGGATGGCATTGTGCTGGGTGAATTTAGCCCTGGCGATACCCTGCGCTTTAGCGACTATGCCAATGTGCTGGGCGATCGCCTAATCGATGGCGGGGTCCGCAAGTTCACCATTAGCGAAATCAACCCAGCGGTGAATACCCGCAATCCCATTGCTTTCCCACTGCAACTGGATTTCAACACCAACACCGCTAGCTTTGAGATGCGTGCCCTAGAGGCCGCTGCTGATGGAGACACCACCCAAATCTCCAGTGCGGCTCAATAGGGCTAACCTGGCATCGTAGCTAAGTAGAGGGTTTACCTAATCGCCCGCCCCGTGGTTTTTCAGACCGGGGGCGGGTTTTTTATGGCGATCGCCTGCCATTCCAATGGCAATGCATCCCCCGATCTTGGACCCCAGGAGCGGATTTCTTGCGCGCCAAAGGCTGCTGAAATTTTGAAGGTTGAACGCCAGGATCTATGAGTTGAACTCTGGACGCTGTTGTGGCTCTTGCCCAGTAATGCAAGATACTTTGGAGGAACAACCAGGATCGTTATTTGAACCCTGTGCGGGGTGGAGTGAGGCCACAACGACTGCCAAACATATAGGCATAGACGTAGGTCATTTCGGTCCCCAACAAAAACACTTGGCAGGTCAAAAATAACCACAGCATTAAAATCATGACGCTGCCCAGCACACCATAGGATCGAAATTGTTCCCCCAGTTGGATGATGCTGTTGCTGACTAAATGCTGCAACAGCATGAATAGCCCTGTGGTCGTTAAGCCGCCCAGCCAGACATCCTTCCACGCGATCGGCGTCGAAGGCAATACCTTAAACAGAATCATCACCACCGTGGACAGAATGAAGTAAGTGAAAATGATTTGTAGCGTCCTGAGCAAAAGTAAGTCATTAATTTCCACAAACCCTACTGCGTCATTCAGGTTGTTAAGTACATCCAAGATGATCTTGATGACAATGTTGGAAATCAAGGAAACCAGCATCATCGCGGCACTGCTGAAAACCAACAGAAAGGCCAAAATACGATTTCGCAAAAACGTGCCGACAGCGGTTCGGAAGTTGGTATCGGTTTCTTCTGGTAAATTCACTCGCCAAATTTTGTTCATGGCGCGGGTCAATGCCCCAAACACGCCGCTAGCGGTAAACCAGAGCAGAAAAAAGCTGACAATACCGGCCCCAACGCTGTTGCGGTTGAGGTGCAGCAGGGTATTGGTCACCAGTTTGTAGGCTTCAGGCGGCAACCCACTGCGGGCGAATAGCAGAATCTGGTCGTAAACTTCGCTGGTGGGGCCTGTGAGGGCACCAAAAACGCTAAGAATGACCAAAAAGATGGGGAATAGAGAAAATAGGGCGTAGTAAGAGAGCGCTGCCCCCATCTCGAAACAGTCATCCCGCTGCCACTTCATGAGGGTTTGGGCAACGAGAACGATGGGTTTTGATTTCAGTAACCTAACGCCTGGGACGTTTTTGAGATGTTTCAACGCAGATTGAGCGATGGCGGAATGTTTCGATCGTACCCGGAACCCCAACAGACCTCCCGTTTCTGGCTGGGCTGTTGTTTGTCCTAGCGGGGGTCGCCACCGGAATTTGGGGATCCGCCGCTGGCGCGATCGCCGCTGCCCGTCGCGATCGCGCTGCCTGTGCCATCCTGTTCGAGGAATCTGAGTCCCCACTTTAGTCACTGTTCCCTTTTCCATCCCAAGCCATGGACACCATTGATTTTCGTTCTGACACGGTCACCTGGCCCACACCTGCCATGCGTACCGCCATGGCCGCTGCGGCTGTCGGCGATGACGTATACGACGAAGACCCCACCGTGCAAGCCCTAGAAGACCTAGCTGCTCACCGCTTAGGTAAGGAAGCCGGGCTATTTGTGAGCAGCGGCACCCAGGGTAACCTGATTGCCGCCCTCGTCCATGGCCAGCGGGGGGACGAAGCCATCCTAGGAGAGGATGCCCATATCTTTTGCTGGGAAGCAGGGGGCCTATCGGTGTTGGGGGGGATCACACCCCGTCCTCTGCCCACGGATGACATCGGGCGCATGGATATACAGCAGGTGCGCTCCGCCATCCGGGGGGATAATCCCCACTGGCCCCGCAGCCGCTTAATCTTGACGGAAAACAGTTCTGGCGGCAACCACGGGGCGGCCATTCCCCCTGACTACTTTGCCGAGTTGCGGGCCGTGGCGGATGCCCATCACCTTAAGGTGCATCTGGATGGTGCCCGGTTGTTCAACGCCACCACCGCCTTGGGCTGTGACCCCACCGCCATTACCCAATGGGTAGACTCCGTCAGCATTTGCCTCAGCAAGGGCCTCTGTGCCCCAGTGGGGTCGGTGCTGGTGGGCGATCGCGCCTTTATTCACCAAGCCCGCCGGGTGCGGAAGCTGTTGGGGGGTGGCATGCGCCAATCCGGGGTATTGGCGGCGGCGGGGATCATTGCCCTGAAGGACATGAGCCAACGGCTGGGGGAAGACCACCAGCGGGCTCAAACCCTAGCCCAAGGGTTAGCTGCGATTCCGGCCCTGGTGCTGGATCCCGCTCGGGTACAAACCAATATGGTGTTTTTTGAATTGGCGGATACCGTGGCGATCGCCCCCGAGGATCTGATCACCCAACTGTGGGAGCAATTTGGCATTCGCCTGGGGCTGTATGGGGGGCGCACCTGCCGCGCCGTCACCCACTACTGGATTACCGATGACCATGTCAGCCAACTCGTTCAAGCCCTTGATAGTTTGTTGGCACCATGAGGGCGGTCTCTGCGGATAAACCTAAGGGCTATCATCAATTAGCGCCAGAACCCTTGTTTTACAAAGGCTCCAGCCCCTAGCCAGATCATGAAGGCGGGCGCGGTCAGGCTTACCCAGCAAGGCTTTCATCTGTAATTGATGACGCGCCCTAGGCACAAAGAACCATAAAGCCCATAGCGACTGTTTTTGCCCAGGCGCTTATGATGGCATGACCCCAGCAGCGGATAACGGTAACTTGGGGATTTTTAGCCCTGAGTTACCCATCAACCGCTTTAATAGGGTGTCCCTCTCTGAATCAGGTCAGTCATCCCCATGTCCCTGCCGCTCATCCTAGAGGTCGCGATCGGGCTCGTTTTCATCTATCTCACCCTGAGCCTGCTGGCGAGTGAAATTCAGGAAATCATCGGCACCCTGCTGCAATGGCGGGCCGAACACCTGAAACGCTCCATTGAGGTGCTGCTGGCGGGGAACGATCAAGAAAGCCAAAGGGCGGCATCAGACTTTGCCAACCAGCTCTACGACAGCCCCCTGATTCGCAGTCTCAACCAAGAAGCCACGGGTCCCATTGGCCGAACCTTTCGCCTCTTTAACAAAACTATCGGCAGCGGTTATCGCCTCTTGACCCGCACCCGCAATGTCTTTGGCAAGTCCACGAGTGGTCCTTCCTATATCCCGGCCCCGGCCTTTGCCCAAACCCTAATTGAAAACCTGAAGCTGGACACCATTCGCGCCTTATTGGTGGACTCTCGCCTGCGCCGCCTAATTGAAGAGCGGATGATGTTGCCCGTTAACCACATCGTCAATGATCTACGGGCCAGTACCGCCAATGAGTTTCTGTTGAATGGGGAATTGCGGCAACTGGAGCAGACCATCGGACAAATTCTGCAAGACTTTCAGGAGCGGCGGACGACCCTAGCGGAAACCCTCGATCGCCTGCTGGAGCGGTTACAGGAATTTGAGGCGATGGCTCAAGATGTGTTGCCTGACAACCATCACCTCACTGAGACGTTTATGCGGCGGCTGCATTATTTGCAGCGAAATGTGGCCCACACCGACTTGGATAAAACGGCCCTATTGCGCAAACTCCAGCCCAGTTTGCAAGAGTTGATCACGGTGCTGGATCAAACCAGTGATCTCTATCAAGAACTGGTTGGCCTCAGCCAGCGGGAAGGCGGAGCCGCCAAGGCCGCGTTGGACTACCTGAGTAAGCAACGGCTGCCCACCAGTGTCCGGGCCAGCCTGGATGCCATGGCGAAACAGGTCCAAACTCGGGTCACGGAACTTGAAGATGATCTGACCGCGCTGACCCAAGCGGTGGAGTCTTGGTTTGATCGGGCCATGGATCGGGCCTCGGGGGTCTACAAGCGCAATGCGAAGGCGGTGGGGCTGATCATCGGCTTTGCGATCGCGGTAGGTATGAATGCCGATTCCCTACACATGCTGGATCGCCTCTCCACTGACCCCACCATTCGCCAAGCCATTACCCGTTCAGCGGAGCAATTTTCGGGCAGCAGCCCCGACACCCTGCCCTCAGAACTGGAGGCAATGCAAACCGCCGTAGATGAGGCGTTGCACAGTATCCCGATTCCCTTGGGCTATCAGGCAGCGGTCACAGAACGTCAAGAAGCCGCCCAAGCGACTTGGCAGTTCCCCATTGCTCGCCGTTTGTTGGGCTGGGCGATTACGGCGATCGC
>JAQCHG010000236.1 GCA_027619675.1 Cyanobacteriota bacterium | reverse complement strand
GCCAGCGGCATCCCATTGCCGCAGGGTGCCGTCTTCCCCCCCCGTGACCACGGTGCCATCGGGCTTCAGCCCCACCGTATTCACCGGACCTTGGTGACCGCTGAGGGTGGCTTTAGCGGTGCCATCGGGGGTCCAGAGTTTGGCGCTGCCGTCCTTGCCCGCCGTGGCCAGGGTTTGTCCGTCGGCACTGGCGACCATGGCCCGCACGGTGCCCGTATGGGCGGCAATGGGCGGCCCCACGGGATTGCCCAGGGTGTCCCAGCGCTGCACGGTGCCATCGGTGCTACCCGTGAAGAAGTTGCCGTCGGGCAACACCGCCAGGGTGGTCACGGGGGTGGTGTGGGCGGCAATGGGTTCCCCCACTGGGTTGCCCACCGCATCCCAGAACCGCACGGTGCCGTCGGCCCCACCGCTAATCAAGCGGTTGCCGTCGGGGGTAAAGCCCAGGGCGGTGACGGGGCGAGTGTGGGCCGCCAAGGGTTCCCCGGCGGAACTGCCGTCCCCATTCCAAAAATGGATGGTGCCGTTGCGATCGCCCGTCACAAACCCCTGACCATTGGGGCGCATGGCGGCGGTGCTGTTGGGCAACTCCGCCGTGGCCACATCGGCGGCCTCCGCTGCCTTAGCCTGCTGCACAGCGGCCTGACCCTCTGGGGTGGTGGCAAAGGCCAAAAAGGCCGCCGCCGCTGGGGAGGGGGAGCCTAGGTAGACGTAGCCTCGGGGCTGGGAGTAGGGATAGCGGGGATCATCCGGCAGGGTGCCATGCATGGTCAGCACCCGCACGTTGTCCTGGTTCAATACCTGGCTAGCAATGGCGTAGCTGATGCCGTTATTGCCCAGGGCATCCACCACTTCCGCCGTACTGTCGGATTCCAGGGTGACGGCGGTGGCCCCTGTGGTTAACCCACCGGATTGGAAGATTTCATACCCCCCTAAGGCCCGACGGGTGTCGCTGGTGGCGGGGCGATCCACAAACTGAATGGGTAAATCGGGGCCGCCAATTTGCGACCAATTGGTAATTTCCCCCCGAAAAATCTGGGCGAACTGGTCAAAGGTCAAATCCCCTTGAAAGGGATTCTCAGCCCCGACGATGATGGCGATTTTTTCTCGGCTGATGGGCACTTCCACCAAGCCTTGGGCCAGTTCTTCTGGGTCTAGGGGGCGACCAATAGCGGCAAGGTCCAATTCCCCCGCGAGCAATGCTTGCAGAGCCGCTGTGGCCCCCTGCGTTTGGGCAGTGACGGTGGCGCTGGGAAAGGTGGCTTCAAACTGCTGGATGAGGCTGCGGTTGATGGCAGCCATGGCGGCGGAACCATCAAGGGTCAACTGGGTGCCCTCCGGCAGGGTGGCGGGGAGGGCAAAGTCACTGGCGGGCGCGGTTCCCCCCGCATCCGTACTGCCCTCTGGGGCGGCGGGGGCATCGGCGGGGGCCGACGCCGTTTGGGCTTGCCCCTGGGATAGGCCCGGTGGCAGCGCGATCGCCGCCAGGACCAGCAACACCAGTAGAGACCGGTTGCTCACCACCATAGCCATGTCGGATGACTCCTCAGCCCACTGCCTTACGATTCCGATCAGGATACTAAGGATCAGCCGAATGGAACGGCCTGAATCGCAATCTTTCGTTGTTTTCAAGGCTTGGGGGAGGGGAGGGCGTTAGGAGCGCACGGCATAAACTTGTCCACCGTTTTCTGGGACGGGGGAGCAGAGGGGCGAGGGAGATCCGGGGGCGGTGACTGCCGCTAGGGCTTGCCAATGGGGCATTTCCCACGAATGATTGCCATTCTCAAAACGCTTCTGAAGCTTTAGCCCTTGCGGGTTGAGGCGTTAAGCAATGGCGATGATTTCCCCCCAGTGCTTCCCTAGTTGCGTACCTCGAAGAAGAGGATCACCACTTCAAAAAACTTACTGTGGTCAAAGAGCAGCAGAAATACTAGGTAACCCGCAGCGATCGCGGACAGCCCGACGAAAAACTCCACGACTCTCGAAACTTGGCCCCCAAATTGTTTCGTGGTGACTCGCATAGTTAACGCTGGGTGAGAAATTATGTGGTTTAGTCGCGATCGAGCACCTGTGGGCAACACCTGTGCTACCTCCAGCCTACCATCGGTTTTCGCCTAGGGTTTCCATTGATTCGGGACCGGATATCTGGGGATCGCATTGTATTGACTTAAGTCAATCGATTGAGGACCATGGATTTAGATGCCGGGGTGCAAGCCGTCGGTTGAGGGCTGATCCCAGCCCCGCCGACCTCGAAACATTGGATCCCCAGTGGGATCCCCCGCCTCGGTAGGATGGGTTTACGCTCCGAGCACTGCTCCTTTGACGCGAAAAGGTATCTGGACATGACCGCAGTCACTTCTAAGCCCAAGGCACCCGCCTTTTGTGAGGGGGTTCAGCATTTTGCTGAGGCCCTGCCTGATTTTGAAACCTATGGCCAAACCCCCGCGATCGCCCCTGGCGCTACCGCGATCTCAGACCCGAAGGATCCAACTGCGGCCTACCAAACTCTGCTAGCGGCGGATGCCCTGCGGTATCTCACCCTACAAATGACCGCCAGCAAACAGTCCGGCCACCCCGGTGGCTTTGCCAGCATCGCCGACACCATCGCCGCCTTGGTGATGCTGGGCCACAAGAATTTGATTACGGAGGTGGGCCACCACGCCCCCGGCTTTTACAGCACCGTTTTCCTAGATCGGTCCCTAGAAGCGATGGGGATCAATACCGTGCAGGAACTGTGCGATCGCTTCCGGGAAACCCATGGCTTGCTGGGGCACCTATCGGGCCAAATCCCCGGCCTGCTAAACCCCGCCGGTCCCCTCGGTCAAGGGCAGCACTTCGCCATGGCAGGGGCGAAACTCCACCCTGGTGTGCTCTTCCCCGTCACCATCGGTGATGGCGGCCTGGGGGAACCCTACATCATGAGCAGCATTGGCCACTTCCACACCGCCTACCCCAACGCCACCAACTTCTTGCCCATCCTGGTGTGGAACGGCTACTCCCAAGAGCACCACAGCATGGTGGCCACCCAGTCTAACGAGGCCATGGTGGCCTATTGGCGGGGCAACGGCTTTGGGAATGTGATCCTGGTGGACGCCAAGGATTTTGACGACGCCAACCAGCCCGGAGCCTATGTGGACAGCACCGCCTTCTCCCTGGGTCAGCGCCTCGCCTTTACCCAGGCAGTCCTAACGGCAACGGATCAAGCGGCCCAGTCAGCCCTGGGGGGCACCCTGACGGTGCTGATTGTGAAGCAGTTGAAGGGGGCCGGGGTCCACAAACGGGGGGCACAATCCCACAACCTCTATCCCGGCGATAGCTTGGATAAGGACTACATCGTCGCAGCCCTCACCGCCCGCGCCCTCACCCCCGCCGCTTGGGATCTCGTGCGGACCAACTTTGAGCGGGCCATGGGTGGCCCCAACGCCACCACGGCGGTGACGGAATCGGTGCTGCCCGTGCCGGATTTGGGGGATCTGCCGCTTCAGGAATTCCCCGTCGGTGGTGATAAGCAGGTGGCTACCACCGCCATGGGGGCGATCGTTGGCTACGTTGGCCAGCAGGATCCCCAGTTCATCGTCACCAATGCCGACGGCAACGCCGCCTCCGGCATCAACAACATCAACCAAGCCCTCAAGATCATTCACCCTACGGTGGATGACACCTACTTCCAAGGTCCCCAGGGGCAGGTGTACGAACCCCTGAGCGAAGATGCTTGCGCTGGGCTGGCTGCCGCCCAGGCCCTATTTGGTGCCCGCACCCTCTGGTGCTCCTACGAGTCCTTTGCCATCAACGGCTTACCGATCTGGCAAACGGTGACCCAGGCCATGGCGGAACTGCGTCGTCCCACCCCCGCCACGGTTACCCTGTTCACCGCTGGGGCCTTGGAGCAGGGGCGTAACGGCTGGACCCATCAACGGCCCGAGATTGAAAACTATTTCGCGGCGATGATGCGCAACGGCAATGTGTATCCCCTCTTCCCCACCGACGCCAACAGCATCCAAGCCTGTTATGAATGGGCCTTGGGGCAGCGCAACAAGGGAGTGACCATCACCGCCAGTAAGTCCCCCTTGCCCGTCCGCACTACGATGGCTCAAGGTCGGATGGCGATCGCCCAAGGGGCGATTTCACTACACCACAGCACTGGCAGCCAAACCGTGGTGTTTGCAGTCATTGGTGACATGACCCTGCTGCCTGTGTTTGAAGCCGCCACCCAGTTGGAGGCCCAGGGGCTGGGGGTAAAAATTCTCTCGGTGGTGAATCCCCGTGTCCTCTATCGCCCCACCGATGTGGCCTGGGATGCCTGTGCAGAAGCAGATGACACCTTCCTCGATGACGCCACCTTTGCTGATCTCTTCGGCGGGGATGCGCTGCTGGGGGTGACAGGGGGATCCGCCGCCATGCTGGAGCCCATTGTGCTGCGCTCCACCGCCCCCCGCGATGTCTTCGCCTGGAAGCGGGGAGAAACCACCGCCTCCGCTGGCCAACTCATGGCCCTGAATGGGTTGACGGCAGACAACTTTGTGGCCCGTGCCCAAGCCCTGCTGGGGTAAGCTCCCAGTTACTCACATCCCC
>JAQCHG010000235.1 GCA_027619675.1 Cyanobacteriota bacterium | reverse complement strand
CCTAGGGGAGCCGCTAACGCGAACAGGGAACTGGATGTCTGCATGGAAACAACGACTTAGCAGGCTTTTCAGCTCGTTTCAAGGCATAACCTTCCAAGTCGTGTCAGATATCCGGTTGCCCGATACATTGTCAGGGCGCAGACCCCTGCGCCCCTACGGATTCTCCGGGGTAGAGCGTCACGGTATCCCCTCCATTGACCTATCTCGAACTGAGGTTGAGAAAGAAATTATTGGCTCAGAATGTTGGGTCTCGGACCTCGACACCAACCTACGGCGGTATATTCATTCCGCAAAATCCCCTAGGACGGGCTATCGGCACGGGTGGTCAGGGAAGGGCTGTCGGGGCCGATCGCCCCTGTGCCGGAATCGGGGACGGCGATCGCCCCCCCGACGCCATCAGAATCGGGAAAAGCCATCGCGGCTGCCGAGGGCAACGGGCCAAAAATTGGGGCCGGGTCTAGGCCCGTGATGTGATGAAATTGGCTGCGGGTCAGGGTGCTTTCGATGGGAGGCTGCTGCCACTGTCGCAACCGACGGCGCACCAAGGCCAAAAACCGCACCCCTTGGGGCCGGGGGGTGCGCAGCCAGTGGTGGGCCAATACCTCCACAAAGGCCAGTTCCACCAGGGCGGGGGGATAGTGCTGGCGCAGGCGATCGAGGCTGGGGTGAAAGCGATCGTCCAGTTGCTGCGGCCCCCCGTCTAACTCGTAGCTGGTAATGATGGTGTGTAGCCGTTCCCGGTGCAGATGTTCGCTGGTGGCCATGGCTACGTCCCCTGAAAGCGCCACTTCCACATCAAACTGGAGCAAAGGTTGGTGAAAATGTGGGCCACAATGGGCACTAATAAATTCCCCGTCCCTAGGGCACTAAAGCCGAGGGCTAACCCTACGACCGTGGCCCACACCACATAGGGCCACTGTTGCAGGCCACTGAGGTGCAAAATACCAAAACAGAGGCTCGAAAAAATCACCCCCGTGGCATTCAACCCAATGGCGGGCAGCATCACCCCCCGAAACAAAAATTCCTCACTCAATCCCGGCAGCAACCCCATCCAAATCAAGTCCACCCAGGCCAGGGGATGGAGCACCAGCTTCAGATATAGATCGGCGCTCTGGCGATATTGGGGCCAGATTTGATAAATCAAGGTGCTGCCTAGGGTGATGCCCAACCCCAAGGCAAGGCCCAGCCCCAGCATCTCTGGCTGAAAGGTTACGGGCAGCAAGAATACCGATTCAAATAACAGCCAAAAACGGGCAATTAACAGCAGCACTAAGGCGGTCACCCCCATGGCCGCTAGAATTTGTAGCCGACTGAGGGGTTCCATTTGGGGGTCGTTGGAATTGGGATTGGTCACAACCGCGCTTGTTCCGACAGGCTGTCCCTGCCAGGGACGATAAAAACTTAATGGTAAGTCTTGATAGCCCGAATTGACGCCGCCGTACCCATGTCCCGAAGACTTTAACCCCTAACTGCACCATCCCAAGGACTGTCAGGTGGAATCGGTTTGACCGCCACGACCCCGAGGCGGCGATAGTCTGCAAACCAGCGCCCCCCCTGGTATAGGCGGGGACGTAGGGCGGTGGCCATGTGGGTTAACACCGCCTGCTGCTGGGCCGGGGTCAGGTCCGCCAAAAAGCGCCCTGCAAACATGGTGACCCAGTTGACCAGGCCCGTTTCCCCCTCTAGGGGGGTTGGGCGATCGCGCAGGTTGGCAAACCGCAGCTCAAATCCCTGGGCCTCTAGCACCTGGGCATAGGTGCCCACGGTGGGGAAGTACCAGGGCTCCGCTGGGCTAGGACCATGGCCCAACTCAGCGCGGGCGGTGGCCAAGGCCGCCATCACTTGGCCCATGTTGCCGTGGCCGCCAAACTCCGCCACAAATCGTCCCCCCGGTTTGAGGGCAGCCCAGATGGATTGGGCGACGGCGGGCTGATCCGCCGCCGCCACCCAATGCAGCACTGCGTTGGAAAAGACCCCATCCACCGGGGACGCCACCGTAAAGGAACGGGCATCCGCCACCTGAAAGGTGAGGTCCGGGAACTGCTGTTGGGCTGCCGTCACCATGGCGGCGTCACCATCAATGCCGATGACGATAGCGCCGCGATCGGCGATCGCTTGGGTCAGTTGCCCCGATCCACAGCCCAGATCCAGGATGTGCTCCCCCGGTTGGGGATCCAGCCAGTCCACCACCCCCTGCCCCAGTTGCCACACAAAACTGTGGCTGCCCTGGTACAGATCCGTATCCCAAGTTTGTTTCATCGGTTGACATCCCCCATGCTGCGCTGGGCGCAGAATCTCAAATCCCTACGGTCACCCTGGGCGGGCGAGGCATCACGTTAATCAACTCTGGACAATGCAAGATCATCCTTGCCGCAATGCCTCGCCCCTACCCATCCAATTCAAAATTCAAAATTCAAAACTCACCCATCCACCCATCCACCCTCACACTCCTAATCATGGTGCGGCTCGATATGGGGAATCAGGGAATGGGGTTTTTCTAGGCCGTGGGCCTCCATGAGGGCCTGATCGCCCATGACGGTCCGCGCGTTGCCGTCGGCGATTACCCGACCTTCATCGATCAGGATCACGCGATCGCACACCTCCAGCAAAAACTCCAAATCGTGGGAGGCGATCACCAGGGTTTCATCGGACCCTTGCAAAAAGCGAATCAGGCGGCGGCGGGTGCGGAGGTCCAAACTGGCGGTGGGTTCGTCGCACAGCAGCACTCGGGGGCACATGGCCAAGAGTCCGGCGATCGCCACCATTTGCTTTTCCCCGCCTGACAGATGGTGGGGAGCCCGGTCCGCCAGGGGAGTGATGCCCGTCAGGTCGAGGGCCGCCTGCACCCGTGCCTGCACCTCCCCATCCGACAACCCCAGGTTTTGGGGGCCAAAGGCAATGTCATCCCGCACCGAGGGGGAAAAGAGCTGATCTTCAGGGTCTTGAAACAGCAGCCCCACCTCTGGGTAAAACTGCCCTGGCCGCACCGATTGGCCAAACAGTTCCACCGTTCCCCCTTGGGGGGTCAAGAGGCCGCACAGCAGCATGAATAGGGTGGTTTTACCACAGCCGTTGTGGCCAATTAAGCCCACCCGCTCCCGCTCGCGGATGGTGAGGCTGATATCCCCCAGCACACCGGGGTGGCCGGGGTAGGCAAAGGACACCTGATGCAGGGCAATGGCGATGGCCCCGAGGGACCGATCGGTGGCCACCGCTGGATGTTCAACCCCAAGGGCCACGGGGGGAACCGAGGACTGGGCCGAACGCACAAGCTGATTCATAGGCGGGAAATCCAAATTTCTGCAAGCACCAGGATGGTGGCGGCGGTGAGGGTCAAGGGGGTGGCGATCGCCCCCACCGGGTCGGGGGTGGCCGCTGCCACGGTGGCGCGGGGCGGTTGCTGGCCATAGCCCCGTAGCCGCATGGCTTTGTAGACCCGCTGCGATCGCTCGTAGCTCCGCAGCAGCAAACTGCCCATCAGGGCAGCCAGCCAAGTCCACTGGCGACGGGCGGTTTGCCGACGATGGCCATAGCCCCGCAGCCCCATGGCCTGCTGCATGGTGGCCAACTGGGCGGCGATATCGTACAGATAGCGGTAGGTCAGCAGGGCCATATCCGTCAGCAGGGGAGGCAGTCCCCAGCCCCGCAACGCCTTCAGGATATCGAGGAACGGCGTGGTTCCCAGCAAAATAAAGCCCGTGATCAGGATTGCCAAAAATCGCCCCGCCACCAGGGCCGCCGTTTGGGTGCCCTCTAGACGCAGGGTCAGCCAGCCCCATTGCCACAGCACGGTTTTTCCCGAGGTCAGGGGCAGCACCGCCACCATGGCCACCACAAACAAACCGGGGTAGGGCAGCCGTCGCGCCAGGTAGCTGAGGGGCAACCGAGACAGCCCGTAGAGTAGCGCCACCAGCCCCAAGGCCAAGGGCACCAACACCAGTTGCCGCACGATCGCCACCGCAAACATGAAGCTCAGCAGGCTCAGCAGCTTGGACCCCACTGCCCAGCGATGCACAGGGGAATCGCTGGGAATGTAGAGGTCGCCGTGATGGGCGATGGCCATGGCCTTACTGACCCTCCTGTAACAGTTCTGGCTTCACCCGCAATAAGAACAGCACCAGCAGCAGGGTGAAGGTGCCCTCCAGCAGCATCAAGGGAATGTGGGCCACCATCAACATCACCAGGGCTTGGCGTTCGGTGGTCAGGTTAAAGTCCGCCGGGATGGTGAAAATGATCAGTCCAAAAAAAATCAGGGCCGCCAAGGCTAGCCCCACCGAACCCGCTAGGAAGGCGGCAATGCCCGTGGGCCACGGGGGGGGCAGCGATCGCGGTAGCCGCCACCGCAGTTGAAACACGCCATGGGCCACCAGGGCTGGTACCCCCATCATCACCCCATCCACCCCCAGGGTGGTCAAACCGCCATGGCCAATCAAAATCGCCTGGAGAAACAGCCCAATTAAAATGGCGGGCCAGGCATACCAGCCCAACAACGCCCCCATCAGCCCATTCAGCACCAGGTGAACACTGACAGGCGGCACAGGGATATTAATGGATGACCCCACAAAGAAGGCCGCCGCCA
>JAQCHG010000234.1 GCA_027619675.1 Cyanobacteriota bacterium | reverse complement strand
TGGTGGCCCCTAGTGCTGCTGTCCTTTCCCTTCGTAGGGCGGCTGTGGTGCGCCGTTTGCCCCTTCATGATCTACGGGGAACTGATGCAGACCCTCTCCCTCAAGCTCTTTCCCCGGTCTTTAAAAGGCTGGCCTCGGCAGGCGGCGGAACGGTGGGGGGGCTGGTTTCTCTGGGGGCTGTTCGCCCTGATCTTGCTGTGGGAAGAACTGTGGGATTTAGAAGATACCGCCTACCTCTCCGCCTGTTTGCTGCTGCTGATCACGGCAGGAGCGGTGATTTTCTCGCAGATCTTTGAACGGCGATTTTGGTGCCGCTACCTCTGCCCCATCGGCGGCATGAATGGTCTGTTTGCCAAGCTGTCCATGACGGAGCTACGGGCACAGCAGGGCACCTGTTCGGCGGAATGTACCACCTACCAGTGCTACAAGGGCGGTCCCGCCAAGGGGGAAGGGCAGGCCACCAACGGTTGCCCCCTCTATTCCCACCCGGCCCAACTGGAGGACAACCGCGACTGTGTACTGTGCATGACCTGTCTCAAAGCCTGCCCCCACCGTTCCGTAGAGGTGAACCTGCGGCCCCCCGCCATTGAGCTGTGGACCACCCATACCCCTCGGGCCTACGAGGTGGCCCTGCTGCTGTTGCTGCTGGATGCGGTGGTGTTGCACCATCTGCCCCGGCTGGTGAGCGGGTTAGGGCTGGGCTGGGATTTGCAGCGGTTCAGCGTTCACGCTGGGGTGGCGATCGCCGCCCTCAGCCTGCCTGCCCTGGTGCCCCTCGCCGCCCATGGCCTGGGCCAAGGGATTCACCGCCTGTTCCAGACCCGCCGCCCCCGCCCTTGGGTGGAGTGGGTGTACGGGCTGCTGCCCCTGGTGCTGCTGGGCACCCTGGCCCATTACCTGCCCTTGGCCCTGTTGGAAGCGGGGCGCATCCTCCCGGTGGGGGCCGCCACCGTCGGACTCTCCGGTGATTCCCTGCCGATCTTCGTTGCCCACCCGGCAGTGGTCAGCTTTTTGCAGGGGGTGGCCCTGCTGACGGGGGCGGTGCTGTCGGTGCTGCTGACCCAAAAAATTGCCCGTCAGCCCTTTCGTCTACTGATCCCCCAGCACCTCAGCACCGTTACCCTGACCACGGGGTTCTGGTGGCTGCTGCTGCCGATTTAACGAGGACTGCGAAAAACGTTTGCGAGGATGTAAACCCCGTCCAGCTCAAAACCTGGAGTTTTCGAAGCTCTGCTCAAAGGCTGACGAGGAAGGTGTTTTGCCTGCAATCAGCCCCACCGCTAAAACTACCAATCCCAACATGGATGTGGTTTAGCACTGTGCTCTTCTCGAAGGGTGGGCCAAATTGCAAAGGTGACATGCCCCCCGCTTCCCATTAGCCGTATGGACTGGGGACCGCTATTCCTTTTTCCGCAAAGGCACAGACTGGATGGGTGGTCTGCCCTGGACATGATTGCAAGCTTGAAGGAGCCCCCGCCATGTGGATATTGGCCGATGCATTTCCAGGACCTGCTCTGCTGGTGGTAGGGGGCGGTATTTTTCTCGCCATGGAGGTGGGGATCACCCTGGGGGAAAGCGTGATCCTCTGGTTGATGAAGTGGGGACCCTACCCGCGATCGCTGCTGGATGCGATCGTCATGAACATCGCCTCCGGCTTCCTGGGCACCGTATTTAGCCTGCTGATGTTCCCCACCTTGGCCAGCGCCCTGTCTTCTACACAAAGTTTGGTTTTGACCCTGGTGCTCCATGGCTCGATCACCCTGTTGATGGAAACAGCAGTGCTGCTGGTGCTGCGGCATAAACCCCTGGGCAAGACCGTTTCGGTGACGCTGGTGGCCAATCTGGTCAGCTATAGCTGCCTCAGCCTGGTGATCGTGGCCATGGCCCTTTAGCCGTGGTGTTGGCAAGCCGTCTGGGGATGCTGGGGACCCGTGCGGGGACGCTGCTGATCACCCTGGGGGTGGCCCACGGGCTGGCGGATGGGGCAGCGGGGTGGCTGTTGGGCCAAACCCTGGTCCACCACAGCAGCGCCACCCTGGCCCTGGGGATCTTGCTCTACAACGGTTTGGCCTTTGGCGGTCAACCCCTGGTGGGGATCTGGGTGGATCGCCACCGCTGTGCCCCTTTAACAACGCGCACGGCGCTGGGGCTGCTGGCCCTGGCTTTGCTAATGCCAGATCCCATCATGCCATCGCCGCTGGTGGCGATCGCCCTGGCGGGGCTGGGGTCCGCTGGCTTCCATCCCGGTGCGGGGGCGATCGCCAGCCGTCTCGCTGCCGGACGGGCCACTGCCCTGGGGGTCTTCACTGCCCCCGGCATTGTTGGCCTGAGCCTGGGCACCGCCCTGGGCTGGATGGATTGGCCCTTGGCCCTGCCTCTGGCGATCGCCCTGGTGGGCCTAGCCGTGGCCTTAGCCGCCCTGGGCAATGGCGTAGTCGGGGCAACATCCGTGGAACCATCTAGCCCCAGCGTTGGCGGGGACGAATCCCGGTCTCACCAACGCTGGCGAGAGGGGCTACTGCTGGGGCTGCTGGGGGCGATCGCCCTGCGGTCAGCCCTGTGGGTGTTGATCCAAGTCATTCACCAGCAGGACATCCTGGCCCTCGTCACCCTCGGCATCGCCGCCGCCATCGGCAAAGGCATCGGTGGCTATGGCAGCGATCGCCTCGGGTCGCGCCGATGGCTGGGGGCAGCCTTAGTGGGGGCGATCCTGTGTTTGCCCTGGCCGTGGCTACCCCTGCAAACCGTGGGGGTGGCCCTGTTGCAGTCCACGGTGCCCCTGGCTTGGCATGCGGTGATCCCCTGTTTGCCCCAGCAGCGGGCGACGGCGGCGGGGTTGACCTTGGGGTTGGCGGTGGCGATCGGGGGGCTCTGGCTACTGCCGGGGCTGGTGATCACGGCGTTGGGCCTGACGCTACCAGCGGATCTGTAGCGCGAGATCTCGCGGTAGCCGCCAATTGATGCCCTGCGGTACCCGTGGTGGGTCTGCGTTCGGCTTGTGGGCCTGCGAGCCTAGGCAAACGCTAGGCCACTAGGCCGCTACGCAAAGCTGGATAGCCCGCAGCCCGCCCCCACAGCCGTTGTTCCAGTTTGCGCTGGCGATAGGACGGAAAGCGATCGGGAATATAGTCCCAATTCAACCACCGCTGAAACGCCTCTAGGGCAGCCAGGGGGTACAGATAGGTTTTGACGTACCCATCCACCGTGCGGTGGGGAACCACATCCAGGCAGCGACGCAGGTAGGTGCGCCGGGGACCATGATCGCGCCACAGGGTGTGAATATCCCAGTAGCGATGCCAGGCCCTTTCAATTTGGGTGTAGCTGAAGAGTGGGCGGGGGAACCCAGACGGGGTCGGTAGGGTCCGCACCGCCCCCCGCGCCGTCAGATGGAAAACGCTGAAATAGCCCTCAGGGATGGGGCCGCGCAGGGGCGGTTCCCGGTGGGCATTGGGCACCACCGTGGGAGACGGGGCAGACGGATAGCCGATCGCCTCATAGATAAACTGGGGCAGTTGCTTTTCGCTGAGGATGCGGAGGCTGTTGCGGGCCTCTTCTTTATGGGCTTCAAAGGCGTAATAGTCCAAGAATGCCATGCACACCTGGTAGGGATAGGCGGACACTTGAGGCTTGCTCCCCATGGCCACACCACTAGCGACCCGCACAAAAAAGCGATCGCCCGTATACCCATAGCTGGCCAACAGATTGGCCATTTTCCCCGCCCGGTACTTTTCCCCCGGTTGGGGGGTCAACTCTCCCCAGCCCACCAGAGTGCTGTTGGAAATGCCGCAGGCTTTTGCCAGCCCTCGCCCCGACAAAAATGGCGTACCATCCCGCAGCAACCCTACTTCGATGGGGAAGCCAGCCACCTCAATGGATTGGATCACTTCCAAGGGTGAGGGAGAGAGGTCCGTATTCAGCATGGTTTCAAAGGGGTAGGCGGCTCAACGGCGAAGCCCCTCAGCATCGCGGCGATCGCCCCTTCCCAGGCATATCACCACTAGATGTAGAAGCTTCTGGCAATTCTACCCTCTTTTGTGGGATATCTAGCGTTTTGTCCCCGCCAGGATAGGCCGCAGCAGCCCCCTTGACCGCCTGCCAACCTGTTCTGACGGCGAGCAAACCGAAAACTCCTCCCCCCCTTCTCTCCCGGATTTGGGAGGGAAGGGGGCATTTTTCAGGTACTTAGAAAGGGAGAAATTGGGGCGGTGAGTCCGTAGATCACCTGAGTCGCAAAGCTACGATGGATACCAAATCAATTCCGTGGATTGCCCCTTTTCTTCTCCTCAATCATGGCCGAAATCTAAGCATGAGGGGGCATTTGCAGCGCATTACCTGCATTTTTACGGATGTTGCTAGGGACATTCATGGATGGTGCGAGGGCTTCAAAATAGGTTTAACCATGGTGCTCAGTTTTAGCACTGAGGTGGAAAGCGGCTGAGTCCTTTAAGGTTAAAGGTGTTCCAAAGACTAAATATTATTGGGGTATGTCAATCACGTCCTGGGGGGAATCGGGGCGCGGGGTTGATGGCTAATCCCAGGAGTGCAAACTGCTATGGCCATTGAAGCGATCGTCGCCAAAGTGC
>JAQCHG010000233.1 GCA_027619675.1 Cyanobacteriota bacterium | reverse complement strand
CTTGGGCATCGGTGCCAGACCATACCCGACCCTGGGCAACGGATTCCACCTGGGCGATGGTTAGGTCGCGGCCCTCCGCCACGATGGCGACGAAGCGATCGTAGAGATCATCCACCACCGTCTGCTGGAGGGCCAATTCTTCGGGGCTTTGGGGGCGGGCAATGGTGCCTAAGTCAGCGAAGCGGGCGGTTTTGACCACATCCCAGGTGATGCCGTTGCGGTTGGCGATGTCCTGGAGATTGAGCAGTAGCCCAAAAACGCCAATGGATCCGGTGATGGTGGTGGGGGAGGCATAGATGCGATCGCCCCCCGCCGCCATCATGTAGCCCCCCGAAGCGGCCAAGTTGCCCATGGAGACAATGACGGGCTTCTCAGCACTGAGGCGATCCACCGCATCGGCAATGATTTCGGAGGCGGTGGCGCTACCGCCCGGACTGTTGATGCGCAGCACCACCGCTTTGACATCCTCATCCAGGCGCAGCTCCCGCAGGGTGCGGCTGAAGCTATCGGAGCCAATCAAGCCTTCGCCCCCTTCCCCCAGCACAATTTCCCCTTCGGCATAGGCGATCGCCACCACCTCTCCTTGGGCGTCTTGCCTAGACGCCACCAAATTGCTGTAGGCCACCAAATCAATGGAGGGAATATCTTCCCCATCGGCGGGCTCCGCCCCGGTGAGGGTTTGTAGTTCCGTCAGCACATCGTCGTAGTAGGCCAGGCGATCCACCAGATTCAGGCTTTCTGCCTCGGGGGCCAGCAAAATGCCGCCAGCGTCAGCCACCTGTTGCAGGCGAGTGGGGGTGGCATCGCGGCTATCGGCCACGGTAGAGAGGAAGTCTTGCCACAGATCCCCCAGCAGGGCGTTGAGTTGGGCATCTTCTTCAGGGCTATTTTCAGTGCGCACAAAGGGCTCAACGGCGGATTTATAGCGGCCCGCCCGCAGCACCTGCACCCCAACCCCATATCGGTTTAGGGCTCCCGACAAAAACTGGGTTTCCGCCTCAAAGCCGTTGAGTTCCAGCAGCCCTGTGTTGTCCAGCACCACGGTATCCGCCAGGGAGGTGAGGTAATAGTCCCGCTCTGACCAGCCCACCTCGTAGGCCAAAATCGGTTTACCCGAGGTTTGGAAGGTTTCCAGAGCGGCCCGCAGTTCCCCCAGGGTGGCCAACCCTTCGTTGGAATTGCCGTAGATAAACAGTCCGGCAATATCTTCGTCTTCAGCGGCGGCTTGAATGGCGGTGATGGCCTGGTAAATGGAAATGGCTTCGGTGGAGGTGCCCGCCAGGGTTTCCTCTAGCACCACACTGGCCCCAGAGGGGGGCACCGCATCCTGAATGTCGGTGGACAGGTCCAGCACCAGCACCGAGTCGGGATCCATCAAGGGCTCCGTTTCTCGGGAGGCAGTGGCCAGCAGCAACACCAACAAACTGCCTGTGCCAATACCCACCAGGGTCATAAACGCAATTAACCCCACCAGCGTCCCCAGGGCACTGGCCGCCATCCACTTTAGAAATTCACGCATGGAAGCCGCTCAACCGATATCGCCAGAACGCTTCTATGGTAGTCGCTGAATGGGCTGTGTGCTTTGCAGGGCGGCAATGGATGGCTGTCCAGTACAAAACAGGACGGTCAACAGTTCTTCCCGCAGCAGGGACACCAGCAGGTCCAATGCGTCGGTAGATTCGTCGGCGGCCCGCAGAAAGGGAAAAGCCAGCCCCACCAAGTCGGCCCCTAGGGCCAGGGCTTTGGCCACATCCAGCCCAGTGCGGATGCCGCCAGAGGCAATCAGGGGAATGGCGGGGGCAATTCCCCGCACGGCGGTGATGCAGTCGGCGGTGGGCAGGCCCCAATCGGCAAAGGTTTGCCCCAGGCGACGTTGGCGCACATCCTGGGCGCGTTCCCCCTCCACTTTGGCCCAGGAGGTGCCCCCCGCCCCGGCCACGTCGATCGCCTGCACCCCGGCGTCGATCAACCGCTGGGCCATGGGGGCAGAGATGCCGTTGCCCACCTCTTTGGCAATGACGGGGATGGGGAGGCGATCGCACAGGTGCTCAATTTTGGTCAGCAGCCCCTTGAAGTTGGTGTCGCCGTGGGTTTGCACGCTCTCTTGCAGGGGGTTGAGGTGCAAAATCAGGGCGTCTGCCCCCAGACCGTCAATGACCCGCTGGCACTGGTCGAGGCCATAGCCATAGTTGAGCTGCACCGCCCCCAGGTTGGCAAACAGCAGACAGTCTGGGGCCTCTCGCCGCATGGCAAAGGTATCCATCAAATCAGGATTCTCCACCGCCACCCGCTGGGAGCCCACCCCCATGGCGAGGCGATGGGTTTGGGCCACCTGGGCTAGCCGCCGATTGATGGTGTGGGCCTGCTCGGTACCGCCCGTCATGGAGGAAATCAGCAGGGGGAACCCCAGGGGTTTACCGAGGAAGGTGGTGTCTAAGCGGATTTCGGCCCGGTCTAGCTCTGGTAAACAACAGTGGGTAAAGCGATAGCGCTCTAGCCCGGTGGTGATGTGACGGCACTGCACGTCTTCTTCTAAACAAACCCGCAGATGGTCAGCCTTGCGGGTTTGGGTTTCGTGGGCCGGGGGGGAGACGGGGAGGCGCTGGGCGGTCATGGGATGGACGAGGATCTTTGAGGCCATTGAGCTTGAGGGTTAGTCTCCCATAGCTTCACCCCCCGCCCACCGGAAGATTAAAACTTTGCAGCATCCCTGCGACGTTTGTTGCATCAGGGTCTCGACACAAATACGCTTGAACGCCCCGATGCCATGGTCTATTATCTTCTGTCACGCGGGGAATGGTTCTAGGCGGGGAAAAGAGGAGCGGCAACTCCTCAGATCCCCTAAACATCCCGACTTAACCTAGCTAAGACGAGATATCTGGGATCATTCTATGACCTGGCTTCTCCACTCAGCTTCAGATAGGGAAAAGCTAGACAATTCCCCGTTTTCCTGCCGAAAACGGAGAAAAACCGCATGTTTCAAGCATCCAGCGGTGGGGCTAATGCCTCACCCCAATTCAACTTACCCAGCTTCAATTCAGAGGCCGTCCGCCACATTCTCTTGGGGGATTATGGTGCCTTAATTGAGGCCATTAATCGCATGGCGATGCTGGGCTATTGCGTTGGCGAAGCCGGCCCGGAGGGCCTACGCATCGCCTGGAGCGAACCGCTGCCCACTGGACGCAATGGCGAGTTCATCAGCGTTATGACCCGCCGCCGCACCCTGCCCTAGCAGCACTTGGGGTCAGATTCCTCAACAGCAAATACCAGGTCTTGGTGCCCAGCAAGAGTCTGGGCACGGTTTAGGGGGCTCCGCCTCCGGGGTCAGAGGCGGAGCCTCAGGTAGCGCTCCCCAGCAGAACCAGGGAGCGAGGCAGAACAGAATGTAGCGACGAATCCACTGCACATAGGTTTGCTCTGTGCGATGGGAGTAATGCTTTAAGCGGATAGCATCACGAACTGGGTCAAGTAGCTTTTTCGGACGAGGCTCGGATTGCATGGGGTAGAGCGCCTGTAGCGTGATGATGAATAAACCCTAAACAATCTGAGCGTCACGCTCGAGGGAGGATTAGGCTAAATCATTCCACCTAATCACCCGCATCGGAGTGTTAGGCTGACGCATTTCCACCTAATCGACTTGCATGGGGTAATTAGGCTGACAGATTTCCATCCAACCACCCGTATAGGGGTGTCATGCAGAACGATTCCCTCTAATTAATAAGAGTTAGGTCGGTGGCGGATTTAAAGGTTATTTAGTGAGGCAAATATAGCAGTTATTTGTTAGACTTGGGAACCCTGTATAGAGTGATCTCCGCCACGACTTAACAACTCGTTGGAGCCGACGAATGCCGTTAGCCCGACGACGCTACCTCAGCGGAGTTCGCGGCTCAACTCAATCGTTATACGGCCACGCAAGCTACTGACAGATACCCAGATGAACTTACTTCCAGTTTCAAGTTCATCGCATCATATCTTCCCACCAGCCTAGTAAAGGATGGTTGCGGTGTGGGATGTAGCGTCCTCTGGTTCGTATAGTAGTAAGCACAGATCGTAAAGTAGCAGAAGAAACACTCGCTGCCTCTGACCAATGCTTGACTATTGCTAAAGTTGATAGGATTTGCAGATTGGGTGCTTCCCGTTGAAAAAAGGAAATTGCTTTCTTATCATCGGTAGCGATCGCCCATTCTCGGTGAACCGCAATTGCACAGGTTGCTGATTCACCATCATCTCCCAGCTCAAAAACATAGTTTACAAAGGTTTCTTCCTCACTCTCAGAATTAAAATCTGTAACTGTAAGTAGTCCCTTTTCCATAGCTGCTTCAAACTGATTTATATCCTCGTTACTCTCATCTGCTAATCGTTGGAGAGTCAGCAATTCTCTTTCTCTAACGACTTCAGTAACTACGACTTGAGCTGGTAGAGACTGTATGATCTCGATCAAATGTCCAGAAGCACAGAAGTTCAAGACACAGCAGGCATCAAGAACTACATGGGAGTGTTTGATTTCCATAATTCGTCTCCCAATGTCCTATGCCTGACGTAAATCTAGATAAGCAGATTCTTCAGCCATCCCGCTAGAATGTTCA
>JAQCHG010000232.1 GCA_027619675.1 Cyanobacteriota bacterium | reverse complement strand
CTGAAGGCCTTGAGTAGGATGTGATTACCTTCATGATGGTTATCATCTCCCCATAGCGATGTCTCCATTTGCGCTGCGGCGATCGCAGGCTTGGTTAGCGGCCAATTGCTCCTTGATCTTTCCCGGCTTGGGGCAACTGTATCGACGGCAACTTGTTCCAGGTGCTTTGATGGCAGCCGCCGCTGGGACCTTGGTGATGTTTATCGGTTGGTCCGTCTTAGCCCCCGCAGGTAAAACCCTGTGGGGGCTTTGGGCTTTGGTGGCCTTGGGAATGTTGTACCTGATTAGCGTGGTGGATGCGGGGTTGATCAGCCGTAGGGCGGGTCAAGACTCGATGGCCCCAGCCGGTAAGGACCCCTGGTACGTGGTGTTTCTCTCCCAAATCTTGCCGGGGTTGGGACACCTCTATCTCCAGCGATTGGGCTGGGCGACGGGGTTGCTGGGGCTGGGCATCGGGACGGCCCTCTTAAGCCAAACCTATCCTTGGTTATTGCCCCTACCGATTATGGTGTGGGGGTTGGGGTGCTGGCATGGCTATTGGGTCACCCTGGCACCGCCCCACCGTCCCAGTGGGTTTATTTATTTCATCGTGGTGGGGCTGGTGGTGATGCGGCTGGCGGTCGGGTCGGTGCCCGCCTGGATCAGCGCCACGGTGGAACAATGCATCGTGCCCAGTGAGTCGATGCTACCCACCTTGCAGGTGGGCGATCGCCTGTTTGTCCATAAAACCCACCTCTACCGTCCCAACACGGCGGATATCGTCGTGTTTGAGGCCCCAGAAGCAGCGATCGCAGCGGGTTTCCTCAATGCTGACACCCTACTGGTGAAGCGGGTAATTGGGCTACCTGGGCAACAGGTGTGGATTCGAGGTGGACAGGTTTTTATTAACCGTGAACCCTTGGTAGAACCCTACCTTCAGGATCAATCTTGGTATGAGTGGGGACCCGAAATTGTGCCCCCAGATCACTACTTTGTGCTGGGAGACAACCGCAACTTCAGTAGCGACTCCCACCTGTGGGGCTTCGTCCCCGCAGCGGATCTACTGGGGAAAGGCTACAAAATCTACTGGCCTCCGAGCCGAGTGCAATCCTTACTGCAACCATACCGGAGTTGAACCACCCCGTCTCCATAGGTCTCCACAGCCACTAAGGATAAGGGTTGAGCCATCGCCACAGGGGAAAACAAGGCAATGCCCTGGCCGATCAGCGTCGGTATCACGATCAGGCGATATTCGCTAATCAAACCCTCTGCGCGGAAGGCATTGATAACCTGTGCCCCACCTACCAACCAGACCCGTTGGTAGCCCTGCTGTCCCAGGGCCGTCACGACAGCGAGGGGGGCCAAATCGGTGACTGTCAAATGTGCCCCATCAGCATGGGCTAGCCCCCCAGGCTGCCGCGACAGAACCCAGGTGAATCGTGATTAAGTGCCTATGGGGGTTCCCTAAACGCCTAGAGGGCTTCCCATCTGATTGGGAAGCCCTCTAGATTACGGTCAAATTCCAATTAAAGGAACGGTTCCGCCAACAAACGGGGATGGCAATTACCCTTCAAAGGTGATCTTGCCAACCATGCCAGCACCCCTGTGGGGAGCACAGAAGTAGCTGTATTCACCAGCGGGCATATCAGCCGTGAACGTGGTGGAATAGGACTCACCAGGGGCAAAGGTCAACTGATCGTGGGAAATATCATCCGCCAGTGCCTTGTCCCCAGGGATGATATTGGCGTCAAAGATAACGTTGTGGGGGGCCATCTTGTTGTTGACCCAGGTCACCGTGTCACCAGCTTTGACGGTCAGGTTAGCGGGTTCAAACACCAGCAGCCCAGAGTCAGAACCCATCTTCACTTCATAGTCGGTAGCCATAGCCGGGGCAGCAGCCAACACTACGGTGCTGACCACCAGCGCCAAGGCAAGACAAGCCAGCCCTAGGCTACGGATTGCGCGTGCAAAATATTTCATAGGTACCTCTAACGGCTGAGTCGAGTTTTCTACGGAAACCATTTTATCGTGAGAGCTTCAGCATTTTGACAGACGCTGGCCTCTCGTATCACCTGTGCTTGATTCATTGTTCCAGAACTGGGGCCTGATGGGGTTATCCCTGCACTGTCGGCATAACCCCAGGCTGGACTGGCTTAGAAAAGCGACCAGGCAGAACATCGAAGGTCGGCTTAAGCGCCCCCCGCACCGGGAGCAGATACGGTGCTCTTACCACCGCCCCACAGGGGACCAATCACCTTCGGTTGCAGCAGGATGTAGCCGGAGATCGCTACGAGATCGTCCTCGGTCAGGCTACGCATCTTGGGAAAGATATCGGTGCTCTTCAGGCTGGGGTGAAGCTGGGAAATGTCGGTCAAACCATCGTAGGTGGTTGGGTTCTTCAGGTAGTCCACCAGCGCTTCCACGTTGTCACGGGGAGGCAATGCCCCAGCGAGACTCTCGGGGTCTAGGCCCACGGTGGGGTTGGTTTTGGTGATCCCGGCCACGTGGCAAGTTGCACAGGCATAGTTAAATTGCTGACGGCCTCGGGCCACTTGATCCAGGGAGAGGACGAAGGTGTCCCCTTGGTCGTTGAGTGGGACAGTACGGGTTGCTTCATCCAGCTCTGCAGCGATGGCGGGGCCAGCGAACCACTGGCTAAATACCAACACGGCGATCGCCGCCAGCCAAATGCACTTTCTAAGCATGGTTCTCCTCAAGGTATTGATAGCTAGCTATCACGCAACACAGCAGCAAGTTCAAGATCCACAGCCACAAAGACCCCAGATGCCCCAGGTAAAAGTAAGGAAACTCCCTTCCTTCCCACAGCAGCGCTGGTTGACGCTCACTATTGCAGGATGAATATGAAGCCTGTGGCGGCGTCAACATCCTTTATTAACTGTGAACATTGAGTATTCAGTAACCATTATCATGCCACCGAACGGGGGATTCCCAAAGCATCCCGAGGGATTGTCTTGGCGGGGGCTAAGGGGGGGTCGGGGATGCTCGTCCCAGGGACGGGGGCGAGACATTAGAACGATCCCCAACAGGCCGACCTTGGGAGCGGGGGACTTTGGGGATCGGTGACGGCGGGCGAAAACGGCCCTACAGGGGGGAAACCGGGGTGGGGATGGCGTGGGCTTCTGGGCTGGGATCGGGGATGGGTTGATGCAGTCGAATGAGTTGGGCCAGGGTGTCTTTCAGTTGGGTGCGGGGCACGATCGCATCCACAAAGCCATGGCTGAGTAAATATTCTGCCGTTTGGAAATCGTCGGGCAGTTTTTCCCGCAGGGTTTGCTCTACCACCCGCCGTCCGGCAAAGGCGATGGTGGCTTTGGGCTCCGCCAAAATAATGTCCCCCAGCATGGCAAAACTGGCGGTGACCCCCCCGGTGGTGGGGTGGGTGAGCACTGGCACGTAGAGCAGACGGGCTTCCCGATGACGGTCTAGGGCACCGGAAATTTTGGCCATTTGCATCAGGCTCAACATACCTTCCTGCATCCGTGCCCCGCCGGAGGCGCAGACAATAATGACGGGAACCCCCTCCTGGGTGCCCCGCTCAATCAAGCGAGTCAGGCGTTCCCCCACGACGGAGCCCATGCTGCCCCCCATGAAGCGAAAGTCCATCACCCCGAGGGCGATGGGGAGGCCGTGCAGTTTGCCGACCCCGGTTTGAACGGCGTCGGTGAGGTGGGTCTTGCCTTGGGTTTCGCGGATGCGATCGCGGTAAGCCTTGCGATCGCGAAACTTGAGGGGATCCTGGGGGGCCACTTGGTCATCTAAGGACAACCAGGTATCAGCATCAATTAACTGTTGAATCCGCTCTTCGCTAAAGACCCGATGGTGGTGACCGCATTCTGGGCAGACCCGCTGGTTCGCGCGCAGGTCCTTGGTGTAGGTCATGACCCCGCAGGCTTCACACTTGGTCCAAAGCCCGTCGGCAATTTCACGTTCTTGCCGCTCTTGACTGATGGGACCATCTTTGCGGCGGTTTGCGAACCAATCGAACAAGGACATGGGATTGCGGCCACAATTTACGACAGGGAAACCACAGGGAAAGCACTCAGCTACCCTGCACCCGTTGGCTGGGGTTTGGATCTAATCCTATCGGGTTTGTGGGCAATTTCGGGGGGAGGGCCTGTCCCTGGGAAGACGGTGGCGGCGACAGCCTGTACTGGAGGCTGCACGTCCCTTAGCCCAAAACAATCCGGTTGTAGAGGAAGAGGGACAATCCAACGGCTGCGATCGCGGCCATGGTCATGAGGGCGTCGGCCATAACACCACCTTTAAACCAAAGAATATAGTGAGTGTGCGCTAAGGGCTGTTATCAACCCCTGCCAGATCCTTGAATGATTGCCAGTATCCTTGCTGTGCAACGGTGCCAGCCCCTCACCAGATTGCAGGGGCGGGTGCGGTCAGGATTTCCCAGATAGACTTCCACCCTGATTTGACGATGCGTCCGAGGCGTTCACCCTGATTTGATGACGCCCCCAGGGCCGATGCCAGCAGGGGTGGATGGGGCTCCTAACTAGGAATAACGGAAAACCCCGGTAATTAACGGGGGTTTTATAATTCTTCACCCCTCGCCACATCACAGAAGCGGGCGCAGTCCCGCTTACCCAGCAATAC
>JAQCHG010000231.1 GCA_027619675.1 Cyanobacteriota bacterium | reverse complement strand
ACGACTGGCTGGTGGATCAGCGCGCCCATCCCCCAGCGGCCCCGGCTCCCCCGGCCCTGGTGCAATGTCCCGTGGATTGGGCCGACTTCCCATCACCCCAGCGATTAACTGGCCCCCTCACCCTGGCTTACCCAGCCCCCACCCCACAATCCCCAGGGGATCTGTGGCAGCAATGGGTGGGACTGGCGAAACATCTGGCCCGCACGGGTGCCCCCTGTACCGTCACCGCCTTGGCCGATCGCCTGCGCCTCAGCCCCCGGACCCTTGCGGTGGGGCTAGACTGCCTGCGAATGTTGGGGTTCGCCACCACGGCGGTTGAGGCAGCTCGAGCGGACGCCACAACGCCCCCAGGGCAGGACCAGCCCTTCCAAATCCAGCCTCGCCCCGACCAACCCCTTCCCCCGCAGCGCTACACCGCAGCGGTAGAACGCTTCACCCAAGCGGTGCAGGAAGAACAGTTCCGCCGCCGCTACTTCCACCAAGTCCCAGCCCAGGTCCTCACTGGGGTGTTGAACCATTCCCCTAGCCCATGAACAGAAGACTAGGTACTGAAAAGCTCTCAGGATAAGAACTTGGAGCATTCGAGAGTGCGTCCATTGGCTCACAATTGCAGAATTGGCAAACCACCAGGCAACAAGGGGGTAAATTTACGTCCTGCGGTACTCATCTGCTAACAGGCCCCCCGCCAATTACGTAACCCTCGCTTTTTGACGTGGCGAAATGTGTCGCTCTGTAAAGTTTTTTAAGGATATTCAGGGAGCCTGCGCGATCGCAATTTCTCCTGCATGGATTGAGGGTTTAATCCCGCTTTTCCCTTGCCAGAAAAGCGGTTCAGGCAGTGTCCTCAGGGCCAAGATGAAGCGTTCACCACGAACATTTTGTCTGCGTAATAACCAGGAAATTCATCTGAGTAAAAGGGGGATCGGTCGAGGAACTGGGGGTGAAATCCAGATCTTTCAATGATCCCAAAGTTACGCTCCACAGCCAGGGTAATCTGTCCAGGCCGCCTCAGCGCTAGCCCCCGGTCTCTGGGGCAAAGCGCTACCTTAAACAACAATCCTGAAACCCATCAGGAAACGGCAAGCTTGGCCCTGTAGGACGTTGTATCTAACCAGCCATCGGCCTATTACCTAGGCAGAAGATATCCGGCAAAACCCCTAGAACCCCATCCCTTGTGAGGGGCTTTAGGAACCTTGAGCCCTGATGGCTGGTCTGGAGCAACTGGGCATCCTAGCCTTATCAGCCCCCTGGACCCTTCTCAGCGTCACTATGACTGATTCACCCCGTCACCCCAATCCTGATATGAAAGTCCTTGCGAATCCAGGTTTTGAAGATATTGCCCCCCCAGAAGGATTTGAGGCCCTAAATCCAGGGGATATTGATATAGAGGACGGGAGCGACAATCTGAGTGGAGCCACCCAACGGCGCACCACCGATTTGGTGCGGCTGTATTTGCAAGAAATTGGTCGGGTCAACCTGCTTCGCCGCGATGAAGAGGTGTCCGAAGCCCAGTTTGTGCAGCGATACATGCAGCTTTTAGACCTGCGCAACAGTGCCGCCGCCCAAGCCAGTGGGCCACTGGAACGCTACGTCCATCTAATGGATACCCGCGATCGCCTCACCTCCCAGTTGGGCTATCGTCCGTCTTTAGAACGTTGGGCCGATACCGCAGGCATCCCCGTGGCAGATCTGAAGCCGACCCTCTCGGTGGGTAAGCGCCACTGGGCAGAACTGGCGGATTTGACCGTGGCTGAATTGGAAGAAGCCATTCGCCAAGGGGGGCGGGCCAAGGAACATATGATCAAGGCCAACCTGCGCCTGGTGGTGTCCGTCGCCAAAAAGTATCAAAACCGGGGCCTAGAGCTCCTGGATTTGATCCAGGAAGGTACCTTAGGTCTAGAGCGGGCGGTGGAAAAGTTTGACCCCACCAAGGGTTACCGCTTTAGCACCTACGCCTACTGGGGGATTCGCCAGGGCATCACACGGGCGATCGCCACCCAGAGCCGAACCATTCGCCTGCCGGTCCACATCACCGAAAAGCTCAACAAGATCAAAAAAGCCCAGCGCAAGCTTTCCCAAGACCATGGCCGCACCCCCACCCTGGACGATGTGGCTCGGGAATTGGAGATGACCCCCGCCCAAGTGCGGGAAGTGCTGGTGCGGGTGCCCCGCTCCGTTTCCCTCGAAACCAAAGTCGGTAAAGAGCGGGATACGGAACTGGGGGATCTGCTGGAAACCGACAGCATCTCCCCAGAGGAATTGCTGATGCGGGAGGCCCTACGGCGGGACTTGCAGCAGTTGATGGCCGACTTGACCGATCGCGAGCGGGAAGTGATTCGCCTCCGGTTTGGCCTGGGGGACGGCAATCCCTTCTCCCTGGCAGAAATTGGTCGGGCGCTCGATCTCTCCCGAGAGCGGGTCCGGCAAATTGAGTCCAAAGCCTTGCAAAAGCTACGGCAGCCCAAGCGCCGTAACCGCGTCCGCGATTACCTAGAAGCCCTGGGTTAACCCTCCAGTCCCCAGCAGCATCCTATGCCCACCGTTGTCCCACCGCCCATGGAGAGTAGGGGAGTAGGGCGGTTAGGGAGCCAACGGGGCAGACACCAAGGCCGGCATATACTCGGCCCCACTAGCACCGGAGCGATGCGCAGCCATTGCTCCGGTTTCCACTTGGGGGAACGGGGACAAGCCCAAGGCGGCAATCATGGTTCTGGGTGGCTGGTCGAGCTGGGGCAACCAGGCAATGCTGGCGCGTTGGGGCAGGGGTTTGCCGGCAGCATTGATTCAAATTCCCTATCAATGGGCCAACCGGGGCTCCCGTTCAACACGACTCACGCGGCCTCGGGGGCTCCCTGTCCGCCCTGAAGCCCAGGTGCTTCTATCGTGAAAAGTCCACAGACCAGCGTTTCACGCGGTGGGGCTTTGGCCCATCTTCTGCCAGGTAGAAAAAACAGGCAGGGCATCACGATTCTCTCCCCACCTCCGGATTGACTGCACCTAGGGCGGAAAATCAGGCAGATCAGACATCATCCACACCGTATTCCCTAACATTGCCCCCTGCTGCACAACAGATTTGCACTCCATGGCTAGCCAGACCCCACACCGCCCTCGATTGCCCCTGCTCTTGGGGGGGATCTTGCTCAGTACGCTAATCGCCTGTCAGGGCGATCGCGCCAACCAATCGCCTGTCCCCAGCCCTAGCCCCCCGGTCACCACCCCAGCACCGCCAACGGAGGGGAATCCTGAACCAAACCAGGGCGCTGCTGACGCAGTGATTAGCACCATTGAAGCTGCCCCCGTATGGGTACAACTGGGGTCAGCCCCCCAGGAACAGGCCGCAACACCGGGCACCGCTCTCAACTACGGCGACACCATTCGCACCGAGCAAGGGGGGCTAGCCCAGGTGGATTTGGCCAATGGGTTAGCCTTTCGCATTGGCGGTGAAGCCTCTTTGGTCTTGCAGCCAGACAACCGCCTGCACTTAGACGCTGGGGAAATGCTGACCTGGGTGGAACCCGGACAGGAGGTCCCCACGGAAATCGTCACCCCAGCGGGCATTGCCGGCCTGCGGGGCACCACCCTGTTCGTGTTGGTACCGCCCAATAATCAGGACGCTGTGGTGTTTTTTGCCTGGGAAGGCACCATTCGGCTACAGATGACGGTAGGGGGAGAGGAGATTCTGCTGCAATCCGGTGAGGAGTTGCAGGTGCGTCCAGGCGAGCGCGATGTCGCCGCCCTGCGATCGCGCATTCGCCGCCTAGGCCACCGCGAAATTCGACAGCGACGGCAGCAGAGTCGACTGTTAACCCAGTTTCGCCAACGGCTCCCCACCCAAGATGCCCTAGACGCCACCGTCGAAGCCGCCCCTTAAGTCGGCCTAGCGGCTATCGCCTCCCCATAACCCCCTCGTTATCCCCTTGGATCTCGCCGTCCTGCCAAGGTCCAAGGGGAGCACACTTGCTCCCCAGTAGGGATTCCCAGCTTTAGGGGCAAGTCGTATCAAGATTTACAGATCGATTGCAAAAACTAATATCTAGCTGTGGGGGGTTCCCCAAGTCTAGAATTTTGCCCCTATAGTGATTTGATGAGAATTTGCTGAGATGAGCACCCTGATCCCAGCAGTCTCATCCCATCTCAACGATTGAAGACGAGGAGACTATAAGAATCATGCGTTGGACTATGACTTGGACGAAGCCCGTTGTTGCCTTTTTGATGATGCTGGGTTTGACGGCAACTGTGGCTGCCTGCGGTGGTGGCGGTGGCGATACCACCGAGCCTGCTGAAGGGGAAACCACTGAAGAGCCCGCTGAAGAGGCTGCTCCTGAAGAAGCTCCCGCTGAGGAAACTGAAGCCCCTGCTGAAGAAGGCGAAGCTACTGAAGAGCCCGCTGACGGCGAAGCTGCTGAATAAGCACACCCATGCTGGGCAACCAATGCCCGTTTGGTTAAATCGGTGACCTAAACCTAGGGGCTATGCCAATGCATAGCCCCTAGGTTGTTTTGGAGGCGGGTGGGCGATCGCCCACAGCAGCCCTATGGCGTGGGGGCGGGTTGTGGCTGGGGGCGGGGCCGGAACAGATGCGTGTGGTCGGGATTGTAAAGCCGCG
>JAQCHG010000230.1 GCA_027619675.1 Cyanobacteriota bacterium | reverse complement strand
GAAGACACCCCCGGCCACATCAACATCCCGATCATTTTGTGGCTGCGGAATTTAATAGAAGCCTTTGACATGGAGGCCTACGCCCAGGCCCGCTATAACCTGCTGGGCAATGGCGGCCACTGGTTCCCTGGTCAGCAGGCCAAGGATGTGGCCACCCACGATCTGGCGGCGGCGTTGGCCCGGAGCCCCCACCGCGATCGCATCCCTGCCCTCCTCGCCGATACCCACGCCCGCCTCCAGGGCAAAGCCGTCCAGCGCCTGTCCAGTTCCTGAGCCCTATGGGGAATTCGGTTAGGGCTCAAGGATCCACGCGCCAGCCCCCAAGCAGCTCAGCCCCAATGCAAGCATGACAACACTGCGATACCAGCCTTGACAGCGCACTTGGGGCTGACATCAATGCATTAGGGCTTACGCAAACCCCGCCCAAAGCTTCCCCGTTGCGTTGGGGCAAGGGGCTTAAGCCCCTTGTTCATCGGTGTGACTGCGTAAGGCCCTGTTCAGGTCAGAACCCTGCGCATACAACGGCACCCGCCCCTAGCCAAATCCTAGGGACGGGTGCGGTCATGGTTTTCCAATCAGACGCTTACCCGGCGGCGACGGGTCCACAGACTCGCGGCCACCACCCCTAGGCCCGCTAGCGCCGTGGGTTCCGGCACCGCTACGGGGTCGGGGTTGGGTTCAGGGTCAGTGGCAGGGGGTTCCGGTTCCGGGGTCGGGGGCACGTACTCAGGCAAGTCCCCATTGAACTTAATGTTGTGGAACTCACCACTGCCCGCCACCGAGTTGGCAATAAACTGCCCTTCCACATTGCCATTGTTGAAGGAGAAGTCCGCATAGGTGGCCAACACGCTACCCGCAAAGGAAAAGCCCTTGGTTTGTACCTGGGTTGCCTCCACAAAGTTGAACAGCACTTTGGACTTATCCACGCCGTTTAAGTTCAGGCCAAAATTGGCGATGTTAACCGTCTCCCCCAGAATGTTGAAGACCACGGTTGAACTATTCCCCACGCCCTTCAATTCAAGGTAGCTACTGCCGCCAAATTGAGAGCCGTCAATGGTAAACACATTCAAGTCGGCGTTGCTGCCCTGGAGCCAAATGCCGTCCCACTTGTACTCGGTGGTACCCGTGGGCGTAAAGCTGCCGATGTAGCTAGACAGGCCCGTGAGGTAAGACCTGGCCCCCTGAAAATCGATGGGATTGCCCTGGGTGACGCCACAGTTGGGGGTGCAGTTGAAGAACACATTGGTGTTGACCTGGCCCCCGACAACGGCTCCCCCGCCAAACACCTGGCCGCCGTTGTAGGTCAAGTCGCCCCCCACCACCAAGCGGGTGTCAGCCCCGTTGGAGTTGGGCAGGCGATCGCCAATGCCAAAATTGGTGAAGGTGGCATTCCCCCCCACCGCGACTCGCCCTTCCGCATCGGAGCTTTGGGTCATGTCGCCAAACACAAACACGTTGTAGTCATCAGCAACCCCAAAGGAGGCTGCCTGGGCGGTTGGGCTAAAGCCTGTCACCAAAGCCACGGACAACGGTAGAGCCACCCAGGAAGCGGTACGTACAGATTGCTGAAACATTACTGGCCTGCAACAGAATACAGATCCAAGGTAGCGATGGGAGAAAGCCTACAGCGTCCGTACCATCCCGGTTTCGCCGCCCTAGGGCTGTGAACTTTCAGCGAAGGGATCTCCGTCAGTATGTAAGGAATGTGAGTTGCAGATAAAGCCGATCCTGGCTTCGCCCTCCCCTGGTTCAAGCATCCGCTCCCATGAAGGTTGAGTCTGGCACGGGTGCCCGTTCGTCCGCTGGGATGGCAGAATTCAGGGGATAAATGGACATTCCAGGAGCACGGCATGGCAGTGTGGCATCGATGGCTGGCGGCAGCAACCACCCTAGGGACGCTTTCCCTGGGGTGGCCTGCCTGGGCGGAGGCCCCCAGTGTGTATTACGCCTGGCGCACCTTGGCGGGTAATCCTGAAGCCTGTGTAGAGCAGGCCCGCCTTGCCCTGGCGGGGGAGCAGTTGCAGCAGATTCAGGCGGCGGGGACGAGTGTGACGGGGCGATCGCTAGAGGCCACAGCGGTGGTGATGTGCGTGGAGCAGGATGTGGACACCACCACGGTGATGGTGGTGGTGTCGAGCCTGAATGAAGAGGCCGCCCTGACCCTGCGGGAGGCATTGAAGGAGCGATTTTAGTCTCGGATGTCCGGCCAATGTAGGATCTTGGTTTCCCATTCGCGATGGGTATAGGCAGAGGCACGGCAGGAGAACCCCACTCCTTTAGGGTCCTACTACGTACACACATCTCGACTACTGCCTCAAAATGCTGCATCAGCCCCCCTTAGTCCCCCCAATGCTGGGGGGAGACCGGAGTTCAAAGTCCCCCAGCATTGGGGGATTTAGGGGGCTGAAACGCTGGCAGACCATGATGGACAACTTGTGTGTACGTAGTAGCCTTTAGGGTCAGGGGGCGAGGGTCAGGATTTCTTGGCCCACCGCCACGTAATCCTGCCAGGCTTGTTCTGCCTTGGGGTCTTTGACCTCATACACGGGCACCCCAGCTTGGGCTGCCTTTTGGAAGGCGGCATAGCGCCGAATACCCTGGTCGAAGAGGGGCTGTTGGGTTTCTAGCAGCAGCGATCGCACCGTCTCCCCCGCCCGACTCGGCGGCGGCGGCACCGCCGTCAGCAGAATCCGATACTGAGGCGCGGGCAAGCGCCCCAAGTGGTCCACCGTCAATACCAGCGCCTCCAGCGCCAAGACATCCGGTGTGGTGGGCAAGACCAATAGGTGACAATGGCCCACCAACAACGCCAAATCCGCCTGGTTAGGGCGGGCCTGGGTATCGATAATGATGTGGCGATAATGGTCGTATTGCCCGTCCACCTGCCATTCATCGACCACCGGAAACGGCAAGCCTCCCCGCCGCGCCCAGCCCAGGGCAGAGCGATTGGGGTCAGCATCAATCAGTAGGGTTTCCCCCTGACCTTGAAAAAATGTTGCCAAATGGATGGCGGTGGTGGTTTTGCCAACGCCCCCCTTAAAACTGGTTACCGTGATGATCATGTTGCCGAGGTGTTGCCGGCGGATCAGGGTGTGCTTGTAGCCCGGGTACCCTAGCAACAGGTTGAGTAACAACTAAGACAGAAGCAACTGAGATACGCTGGGTCTTTCCCCGCCTTAGCATATCGTTGTCGGGTGCTGTCGTGAGGTCTCAAGCCGGGGCCATGGCACCCCAAGCATCCTCAGGGTTATCTATGTCCTCAAGACAACAGGGTGATCAGCGCGATCGCCCAGCTCCGTTTTTTCCGGATTAGTACGGAATCCTCGGCAGGGAAATGTAAGGTCGCGACCCTCCCCCCCTAACTGTATGGCTACGTTTGCTGGTACTGAAGACACGACCTCCTCTCCCCCCCATATGTTGGTGGTGGAAGGCACTCAGGGGGAGCTAGCGGTCCTAGGTCCCGTTTTAGAAGCCCAGGGCTATACCCTGGCAACGGTGCCCGTGGCCGCCTTGGCCGATCAACTGCAAGCGGGAAAAGCCGATTTAGTGCTGCTGTCCCGCTATGTCTCCGACATCGACTGCTTTACCCTGTGTCAACAGCTCAAGGCCCATCGCCGGGTTCGGGATGTGCCCATCGTCCTAGTGGATACCAAGGCCGACGACAGCGATCAAGGCATCATCCAAGCCTTTGCCGCTGGGGCCAATGAATATCTGCGCTGGCCCTGCTCCCCCGCTGAGGTCATTGCCCGTCTGCAAAACCAACTCACCCTCTATCGCCATCGCCAGCACCTCAGCCACCAAAATGCTCTGCTGCTGGAAGAAGTGCGGGAACGCCAGCAGATTGAACAGGCCCTGCGACACACAGAAGCCCAATACCGCAGCATTTTTGAAAACGCCAACGAGGGCATTTTTCAAACCAGCGCTGAGGGCCGTTACCTCCAGGTCAATCCGGCCTTGGCCACCATCTATGGCTACGACTCGCCCCAAGCCATGATTGCCACGGTGACCGACATTGGCCGCCAACTCTACGCCCAACCCAAACGGCGGGAGGAACTGGTGGTGTATCTACAGACCTTTGGCAAAATTGTCGGGGCCGAATCGGAGATGGTGCGTCGGGATGGCACCCGCATTTGGGTGAGCGAAACCATTCGCAAAGTGACCGACGAGGAGGGCGAATTCCTGTACTACGAAGGCATCGTGCACGACATTACAGAACGGCGGCATTTGGATATGGAGCTGCGGCAACAGCGGCAACAGGCCGATCGCCTATTGGTCAATATCCTGCCCTACCAAATTGCCCAGCGCCTAAAGGCGGGCACCCGCACCATTGCCGAAAGCTTTGACGATGTCACGGTCCTATTCGCAGACCTGGTGGAGTTCACCGCAGCTTCGGGGCAAATGCAGCCCAAGGAACTGGTAAGCCTGCTGAACCAAGTGTTTTCGGCCTTCGATCGCCTCGCTGCCCACTATCAACTAGAAAAAATCAAGACCATCGGAGATGCCTACATGGCGGCGGGGGGGCTGCCCTTGGCCACCCCTGACCACACCGCAGCGGTGGCCAACATGGCCCTAGAAATGCAAACCCTGATGCCCCGCTTCATGCGACCCGATGGCACTCCTT
>JAQCHG010000229.1 GCA_027619675.1 Cyanobacteriota bacterium | reverse complement strand
CTATCGGTAGTGTTCTCGATTTATTTCCAATTAAGTCTATTAATCGCCCATTGGCTCAAGCTGACACCCTCACCCATCTCAGCAGTTTCCTTTCCTCTAAATCTCGATTCATCGACGCGATCGACTTCTATCAGCAGTCTTTAGCCATCTACCGCGAACTTGGAAACCTTCACGGCGAAGCAGTCTCGTTAGGCGGTCTAGGAAGTGCCTATTACTTCCTAGGGCAATACTCGCAGGCGATTGACTTCCATCAGCAATCCCTAGCCGTCCAACGCGAGATTGGCAACCGCACGGGCGAAGCAAACTCGTTATGCAGTCTAGGAAATGCTTATTACTCCTTGGGGCAATACCTGCAGTCAATTGACTTCTATCGACAGTCCTTAGCCATCGATCGCGAGATGGGCAATCTCAACGGTCAGGGAGGCAGCCTTTGCAATCTTGGCAATGCATACGGGGCATTGGGGCAATATTTACAAGCGATCGAGCTTTATCAACAAGCTTTGGAGGTACAGCGCAGGGTTGGGAATCGCGATTTTGAAGCTAACTCTTTAGGTGGTCTAGGGAATGCCTGTCAATCACTAGGGCAATACCCGCAGGCAATTGACTTATATCGACAGTCCTTAGCCATCAAACACGAGATTGGCGATCTCGACGGCGAAGCTCGCTCGCTGTTGAATATGGGCCATGCGCTAGCCCGACTCGATCAGCATTACGAAGCGTTGCAGAGCTATCAGCAGGCGTTAGCCCTCTACGAAGCATTAGGGGTTGACCATAGGGTCGAGCAATGCAAGAAAGCCATTGCTGAACGCAATCGCATCATTGCTATGCAGCAACGGATAATAGCCCCCAGCATTGGCGAAGCAAAACCCAGCCAGAATGATTGGTGGGAAAAGAGTTTGCCCAAATCTGCCCAAACGTCTCCCGCCCGTTCGTCACGTTCGCCTCTGGCGCAGTGGCAGCAATGGGCGTTACGGTTCTGGCGGGGGCGGTGATTGTTTTAATGGTTTGGTAGTGGTGGTAGTCACTGACGGCTTGAGAGGGGGCTATTTAACCAGATTCATATTCATATGTCATTCTCACCATGGGCCAGATCAAGCACTTTTCAAGGGCAAAAATGTCGTCAAATCTTCGGGGCGATCGATGTCGCGGAGGGGTTCTAGGGCAGTCCAAGCGAGGTTGAGGCGCTGGGCGATCGCCACCGTTTGGGCAAACACCTGGTCACTCCCCCAGGTAATGCCTTGAAATAGCTCGGCACAGCGCCGACTTAGCCCCACCAGATAGTAGCCCCCATCCAAGGCTGGCCCTAAGACCAGATCATGGTTGCCGAGCTGGTGAAATGCCTGTTCCACATGATCGGGGGTGATGGCCGGACAGTCGGACCCCGTCACCACGACGCGCTCAAAGCCAGCCCCAAAGCTGTGACTAAAGGCATGGTGTAATCGCTGACCCAGATCGCGACCTTGCTGCGGTCGATAGGTTAGCTGTGGCCCCAACCAAGCCTGCATTTGCGACAGGGAACTATCGGTGAAATAGACAGCCATGGTGCAGCGATCGCTGCGCCGTAGGGGAGAGGTCATATCCACCATATATTCCGTCATTTGTCGCTGCAAATCAGCCGCCTGCTCCGCCCCTAAATGGGGAATCAGTCGGGTTTTGGTGGTGCCCACGATGGGATACCGAGTGAATAGGATCAGGCAGTTTTTTGCAGATGAGGTCACGGCTTAAGAAACGTCAGTACGGGTGAAGCAAACCCCTGAGCACCTCATCCGAATTTTCCCCTCCTCGGGAGGGGTTAGGGGTGGGTTTCTGGCGCATAGCCCAACGGTTAACCCACCCCGGCCTCCGGCCACCCCTCCTCGGGAGGGGATGTTTTGGCCAGTTTTCCTTATCCCGTACTCAGGTTAAGAAGGGTGAGGGTTGAGCCGCCATACCTAGCTTTGCTCGTTGAGTGACCAGTCGTAGTCGATGTACACCACGTCATATTCACCCGCTTCTAAATAAGCTTTTTCCTCAGCACTCACGTAGTTGCTAATAAAGTTCAGTACTGATCGCTCAGCTTCATTGCCGGCAAATCCCTCCTCAATGCCGTAGGTGGGGATCCAGTCTTCACCAAACCATTGAAAGATAGTGGACAGATAGACTTTGCCCGCCGCCTGATCGATTCTAAAACCGTCTGCTTTCGCTAAAAAGGTTTGGACTTGATCTTCCAGTTGGGCATCCAAATTCCCGCCCCTAAAGGGCTCTTGGCGCAGCAGCGGGCAACTGATGGCAGCGCACACTAAGGCCGCGTGGATGCGGGGCTCGTTGAAATCAACGCGCAGGGTTTGGTGCTCGATATCATCGAGAGTTTTGGATTGTTTCTGGATGGGGTGTTGGCGAATGCGCCAGACCCCGACGATCTCTTTAATATCTCTAATCGGATCTTGGTCAATGATCGACGCCAGGGTCAGAGAGTTGTAAGCGTTGACCCAAAAGGCAATTTGTTCCGCCTCAGGCCAACTGTTATACATGTCGTCACTGACCATTGCGATCGCCGCATTAAACTGATCAAGTTTCTCGCGATTTTGCTGGAGCCCCACGTAGTCCACTAAGCCTTCTGCATCCACATAGGTTTCTAGCACTTCCTGATAGGCATCATAGGCTGCTTCCAGATCGGCCTCAGAAACGGGGGCACTGGCCTCAGACTGGGTGGGCACAGACGCGATCGAACAGCCGCCCAGCAATATGGAGATTAGGGACAGACTTAAAATTGTTTTTCTAACCATGGGTAGGGACCAAAGGGGATGAATAAAAACTCGAATGCCTACATCAAACGGGGCGAAACTGAACCTGGCCTGAGAAGCCTCTGAGCAAATGGTGTCAATACACCGATTAGCAGTGGCAGCCATAACCCCCATCGTTCTAAGGGCGTCAACGTCCAGCCGGTTTGCCCCAAGGCCAAGCGATAGGGCAGGGCGAAATAGATAAAGGCCGATAAGCTCAGTAAGCGAATGCCCAGATTGCGGCTGGCCACCCCAAACGGCACCAGCCAAGTAAAGTACCAGCCATGGACAATGGGCGACAGCATCAGCAGGCCCATCAAATAGCCCTCAGAAAACCCGGCAAAGCGTTTTGTCCACCGCAACAGCCCGAACACCAACAGCGCCAACGGGATACTAAAGATGGGGTTGATCCGCTGGGAATCTGCCCAAACCAGAGCGACTACATGGGGGATGAGTTCGGCGCTGCGGCCATAGTTGACGAATGACGAACCCGTGGGGATCAGGGGGCAAGCTTGCAGGCTACAAAAGGGCACAGCGCTGAGGGCCAACGGTAGCGCCCCGGCCACCAGCACCCCAAGGGCCAGCCAGCCTTTCCCCCGCCGCAGGCTCTGCCACGCGAGGAAACCCAGAATCGGCAGCGACACCCATTTCACCGCAATGCTGATGCCCAACAACAGGGCGCTACCCAACCAATGCCAGGGCGGCGGGGTGTCTAGGGCTGGCCCGTAGGGGCGCTCAAACCAAAACCATGCCGCCACCAGTGGCAGCAAGAACCAACTGTCATAGTGGCCCCCCCCGGCAAAGCTATAGATCACCAGCGGGTTCCAGGCATAGAACAGGGTGGCCCCATAGCTAAAGCGACGGCTCAACAGCCAGCAAATACCCAAATCGGCAACGGTAAAGGCCGCTTTGAACAACACCACTGACGGGGACAGATGGGCCAATAAACGGAATCCGAACTGGGCCACCGGGGGGTAAATGGCAGAAATATCCGGGTGGTTAATCTGGGGCCACCACGCGGTCCGCAGGGGCACCAAAAGCTCAGCATTGGGGGCGTAGTCGTAGGGACTGATCCCCTGGGTTTGCAGCAGACCTTCCCAGAGGTAGCGCCAGATATCGTCGCCGGGATACATGGCCAGCAGGATCAGCCGGGTGGCGATCGCCACCCCCCAAAACCAAGCAGCGGTGAGCGATCGCAGCCCCCACGACAGCATGAACCCAACCCCCATCACCCCCATGCCCTGCCAAAACTGGGGCACCGCCCTGGGGTCGTTGAGAAAGTCGCCGTGGGGCAAGCTCCAAACACTGCCCCAAATCAGGAGTGCGGCACTGAGAAAGAGCAGCCATTGGTTTCGCTGGGAAGTCCCCTTAGCATTCTGCAATTCACTCGCGGGTTGACAGCGCCCTAAATCCCCCAATGTTGGGGGAGTTTGAACGTCCGGCTCCCCCAGCATTGGGGGGTGGGGGGCCTTGGCATCTCTGGGCGCAGAGCCCTGCGCCCCTACATCGGTCCGAAACGTCCTGGCATCGGGCGCAAAGCCTTGCGCCCCTACCAACGTCTTGGCATATAAACGGGCTAAGGTCGTCAGGATGATCACCCCCGCTTTGACGCTGCCGGATAGGGTGCCCGAGATTTTCGACTGCCCTCCCTGGCGGGGCCGATAGTTGACCGGTAGCTCACAGATACGCAGCCCCAATTCCACGGCACGGGCCTGCATTTCCACCGTCCAGCCAAAGCCGCGATCGCCCATCTGCATCCGCTCCAGGGCCTGCCGCCGAATCAGCCGCAGCGGACCCAGATCGTGATAGCGATGGCCCCACCCCCAGGCCATCAGGGTTGACGCCAAGCCATTGCCAAAGTTC
>JAQCHG010000228.1 GCA_027619675.1 Cyanobacteriota bacterium | reverse complement strand
TTCGCTGAGGCTGAGGGAAATTTTTGCCTCCTGATCAAAGGATTGGCCCGCCGCCCCGCCGCCGGGTGCCCCCGTTTCAAAGCCCCCAAAGCCCCCACCCCGAGGGGCGGTGCGATAGCTGTAACCGCCGGGGCTCGGTCCCCCCGGCCCGCCAGGTCCGCCAAAGCCGGTGCCAAAGCGCCCCAGCAACTCGTTGATAAATTCGTCAAAGCTGCCGTAATTGCTGAAATCAAAGCCGCCGTAGTCGGCGGCACCGCCGTAACCACCCGCACCACTACTGCGCCCCATTTGCTGCCAGTAGCGGCCAAATTGGTCGTATTTCTGACGCTTTTCCTGGTCAGACAGCACCTCGTAAGCTTCGCTGACCTCTTTGAACTTGGCTTCAGCAGCGCTATCCCCTGGGTTCACATCAGGATGGTATTTGCGGGCCAATTTGCGGAAGGCCCGTTTGATGTCCTCGGCACTGGCTGATTTACTGACTCCGAGTACTGAGTAGTAATCCTTGAAGTCAGTGGCTGCCATCAGAATGAACTCCTAAAAACGCCGAAAGGGATGGTTAGCAATAGGCTATCAGAGCCTAGCTAGGGGAGAGGTTCGGTTCTTTCGCTCCTAGGGGGGCGTTTGGCGGGAATATCCTCTTTTTTAGATGCATCTCCCCGCCTGTCAGTAGGCCGAGGGAACCCACGATCCCTGGCAGCTTGAACTCGTCAGTCCTCTAGGCCACTAGGGGAGAAAGCGATCGAGGGCCATTTTGAGTTCCTCAATTTCGGCTTCAATGTTGCCCGCCTCGGCAGCCCGCCCAATGCATTCACTCAGGTGCTCATCGAGGATGATGCGGGCCACCCGGTCCAAGGCTCCCCGTACGGCGGCAATTTGCACCAGCACATCGGGGCAGGGGCGGCTCTCTTGCACCATGGTTTTGACACCCCGAATGTGGCCTTCGATGCGGGCAAGGCGATTCATAATCCGCCGCAGGGATTCGGGATCGTGGACGTGGGGATGGGCAGCGCGATCGCCCTCAGGGTGGTGATGGGGCAACCCAGCGGCCAAGAGGGCATCGCTGGGGCTGGCATCTTCACGGGGGGAAGGGTTGGCAATGGTCATGGAGCAGGCGACAACGGGTAAATGGGATGGGGGAAAACTGGAAAGAACTGCTGGGGGAGGTGCCTGGAGGCGATACCGGCGGGACTATTGGGGGGCGGGATAATCGGAGAGTTCCGCCAGTTCCTCTAGGGAGCGGACGCCGGGATACAGTTCCCCGTTAATTTCCCAGGTGGGATAGCCCTGGATGCCTTTTTCTTGACACAGTTGGGGCTGGGCTGCTTCCCCCTCGGGGTCGCACTCAACATAGGGCACCTGATCCACAGCATTGCCGAAGAGCTCTTTTTGCGCTGAACAGTGGGGGCACCAAAAGGCCCCATACATCTGGGCACCGCTGGCGGTGAGGTGTTCCGCCAGTAGTTGTTCGTAGCTGGGTTGTCCCGGTGCGCCCCCCGGTAGGGACAGGCCCGTGCAGCCGCTGAGGGCAACGACCCCAGCGCAGGCCAGTCCGCCCCATAGCCAGGGCCGACTGAAGGGGCGCGATCGCCCTGGGGGCTTTGGGCGGGAGGAGACAGCGGGCTGAACTGGGGCAGTGGCAGGCATGGAGGACAGGGGATCCATAGCAACAGCAAACGGTCTGGGGTCGGAAACTACGCCCCCACGACGGGGGACATCCCTCCCTATACTAGCCAGGGAGATTAGGTCAGCATGGGCCTATGGGCGATCGCCGGGGGGTTTCCCCGCTAATTTCTCAACTTTTGGCGTGATCCCACCCGCCTCATCACCCCCATGGGGATGGGGTGAACTCAAGACTGTGGACTTGGAGCAAAACGCAATGTTCAAGCTGATCTCTGGTGGCTGGCCCTGGCACCTAGCCCTGCGGCAGGTCTTGGCCATTACGCTGATGGCCCTGGTGGTGTTCACCAGCCATCTCCCCCCCGCGTTGGCCCAGGAAACCGCCCCAGCGGTGCCCCTGCCCAGCGCCCCAACGGCCACCGTTCCCCGCAGTTTTGTGGCCGTCGCGGTGGAACAGGTGGGACCAGCGGTGGTGCGTATCGACACCGAAAAAACCATCGTGCGGGATGCCAACCCCCTGTTTGAGGACCCCTTCTTCCGGGATTTTTTTGGGGGGCCGGGGGGCTTTCCTAATTCCCCTCGGGAAGAATTGCTGCGGGGCCAAGGATCGGGCTTCATCATTACCCCCGAGGGGGACATTCTCACCAATGCCCATGTGGTGAATGGGGCCGATCGCGTCACCGTTACCCTCAAGGACGGTCGCCGCTTTGAGGGCACCGTGGAAGGGGCGGATGAGGTCACGGCCCTGGCGGTGGTGAAAATTGACGATGGCGACGACTCCCTCCCCGTAGCGGCCCTGGGGGACTCAGACCAAGTGCAGGTGGGGGACTGGGCGATCGCGGTGGGTAACCCCCTCGGGCTGGACAACACCGTTACCCTGGGCATCGTCAGCACCCTGAAGCGATCCAGCGCCGACGTGGGCATCCCCAATAAACGGCTGGAATTTATCCAAACCGATGCCGCCATCAACCCCGGCAACTCCGGGGGGCCGCTGCTGAATCAGAACGGTGAGGTGATTGGCATCAATACTGCCATCCGCGCCGATGCCATGGGCATTGGCTTTGCCATCCCCATCAACAAGGCTAAGGAAATTAAGGACCAACTGGCGCGGGGGGAGGCGATCGCCCACCCTTACCTGGGGGTACAAATCGCCACCCTCACCCCCGACATGGCCCAACAAAACAACGAAGACCCCAATGCCGGCATGATGCTGCCGGAAGTAACCGGAGCCCTGGTGGTGCGGGTGGTGCCCGATACCCCTGCCGCTGAAGCGGGCCTGCGTCGGGGGGATGTGATTGTGCAGGTGGATGATGCCCCGGTGACCTCCGCCGACGAACTGCAAACCCTGGTGGAAAACAGCCGCGTGGGTCAAACCCTGCGTCTAACGGTGAAGCGGGGCCGCCAAACCCAGCAGATTCGGGTCAACACTGCGGCCCTGGATAGCGATCACTAGGAATGATTACACCACCGTAGGTTGGCGTCGAGGGACGAGACCCAACATTCTGAGCAGGTAATTTCTTGCTCAGAATGTTGGGTTTGGCCCTAATTCATGGCCGATCGCCCTTGGCGGCCCAGGCGAATGAAGACGAAATACCCCAGGGCGATCATGTAAATCACCAGCCCTAAAAGGCCAAAGAAGCCCAGGAACCCGTTGGTGTAGTCGGCGTGGAAATACTGTTTGTAGAGCAGGGGTGGTTGCAGCCAGGTTTCGCAGCGGGTGCTGGCAAACTGCTCTTTCGAGAAGGCGCAGGGCAAGAATAGCAGCACCGCGATCGCCCCCAAGCCGTTATAGATGGTCACCGCCCACCGCCAGGAGACAAAGGCAAAGCGGAGGGCACTGTTGGGCTGTTCCCGCAGTTCTTCGTTGAGGTCTTCCCAAAACCACAGGGTCATGGGGATGAGGATGCGGGCCATCAGGGCGGTGATGAAGCCGATGCTAAAGCCCCCAATCATGAGGTACACGGTGATCATCAACAGACTGGCCACCTTCCAGTAGATGGTCAACAGCAGTTGAATTGCCTCGGATTTGCGCAGAAAGGCCCACACCATCAGCACCAGCGGCAAAATCACGGTGAACAGCACCGCTAACCGATAGTCGGTCCACACGAAGGATTCCAGCAGGGCGGGGTCAATGGACAACACAGAAGACCAGCAATACGCAACCCCATTAGACTATCACCTGGCTCTGGCGATCGCCCCGCCATCCTAGGGGGTGTCGCCAATTCAGGACTTGTCCCCGTCGGGATTAATGCCCCTTGGCAAAACCCGAGATCCAAGCCCCCAATGCCAGAGGGGCAGTAGGTAGAGATAGACCGCGCAGGGGATAAAACTGGCATCGGTCAAGATCAGGGTGGCAGGCACCAGGCTAGCGATATTCCAGGGAATCAGGGGGGCGATCACCACGGCGGAATTTTCGATGTCCACCGCCAACTGCTCTGACGCCAAGTGGGCAGCGGCATAGCGGGGCTGAACGATTTGCTGGGTCAGCAGGATGGCGATGGTTTGGGTACAGCCAAAGGCGCTGGTGAGTACGCTGGCGATCGCGGTACCGCCAAATCGTCCCCGTTGACCGGGCCACCGGGCCAACCAGCGGCCCACGGGGTCAAAGGTCCCCATGCCCCCCAACATGCCTGCCAGGGCCGTTGACACCAGCACCACCCCGCACACTTGCGCCATGGCCAACAGACCGCCGCCTCGAAAAATGGGGCTGAGTTCATGGCTGGCGGGCAGTTGCAATCCCAGCCAGAGGGTGGTTACCACCTTGCTGAGGGTTTGGTCTTGCAGGGTAAGGGCGATCGCGATCGCCACCCCCAGGCTGATAGACAGGGTTAACCGCACGGGCAACCGGAGCAAGGTCAGCACCCCCAAGCAAACCGCTGGCAGTAGGGTGACGGGATCAATGACAAACGTGGCAGCAATGCTGTCGAGTAGGTGATTATCCACCACCGTCAGGGGATAGCGGCGGGAGGCCAGCCCGTAGATCACCCCCGACAGCACTAGGGGGCCAGCACTGG
>JAQCHG010000227.1 GCA_027619675.1 Cyanobacteriota bacterium | reverse complement strand
CGAGGATCCCACTAGGGCAATCTTTTCCCCTGGATGGGCCAACAGGGTAACCCTCTGGAGTACAGGCTCCGTATCCACATAGCGGAAGCTGACACCCCGGTATTCCACCTTGCCCGTTACCGCTGGCAAGGGTTGGGCCGTGGCCAACTCCTGTACGGCGGGCTCAATGGCAAACAGTTCAAACACCCGGTCTACTGAGGCTTCAGCCTCCTTAAACAGGTTGTAGTTTTCGGTGGTGTGGGTGACGGGATCAATCAGCAACAGGGCCGCCGCCACATAGCTGCCAAAGGCTTCTCCGGTCAAGTTGCCCGCCGCAATCTGCCAACTGCCCACCAGGAACAGGATCAACACGATCAACGCATAGAGCAGCCCCACCACCGGATACTGCACCGCCAATAACCAAGCGGCCCGATAGCGGGCTTTGCGGTTGCGCTCCGCCTCTTCCGTAAACCGCTCGATGGCGTAGTCCTCGGCGGCGAAGGCCCGCACTAGGCGGATGCCGCTAAACACCTCCGTCAGTTGGGAGGACAGATCCGACACCAGGTTTTGGCTGCGGCGGGAATAGTTCAGCATCTGTTCCCCAAACCAGCCCACCAACAGGGCCAGCCCCGGCACCAAAATAAAGGTGGTCAGGGTCAACTGCCAGTTCAGCCACAGCATGTAGGCCAACACCACGATCAGTTGCAGGGTGCTGGGCACAAAGTCCTGGAATAGCTTTTTGATCACCTCGCCGATGCGATCCACATCCTCCGTTAGGCGATAGGCCAGATCCCCGGTTTGCGATCGCTCAAAGTAGGCCAAACTCAGCCGTTGCAGGTGGCTATACACCCGCACCCGCAACTCAAACACCGCTGCCAAGGCCGCCTTGGACATCAACGAGTCTTGGCCATATTGCCCCAGTTTGTGGATGGTGAAGCCCACCATGGTGAGGGCAGCGGTTTGGGCCAAGGCCACCACTTGTCCCTGCACCAACAGGGACAACATCCGCCCCGCCAACCAGGCCAACATGGGCCAAAAGGCGGTAAACACCAGGGTGCAGAGCAGGGCGTAGGCAATAGTGCGCCACTGCCGCTGGATGTAGGGCAAGAGTTTGCGATAGTTAGAACGCGGTGCCAAGCGATCGCCTCATGGAGTCTGACTGCATTCCTCACGCTACCAGCTTTGGGGATGGGGGTGAGATTCCCACCGCCACCTGCTATCCTCAGCGGGCAAGATGATGGACGCAAAGCTGGGAAAAGCTCATGCCAACGGTGGTGGTGGCCACGGGAAATCCGGGCAAGTTGCAGGAAATGAACGCCTACCTGGCCCCCCTGGGGTGGGATTTGGTGCTCAAACCCGAAGACATTGATGTGGAGGAGACGGGTACTACGTTTCTAGAAAACGCCCGTCTCAAGGCCGCCACGGTGGCTAAGGCCACGGGCCAGTGGGCGATCGCCGATGATTCTGGGTTGGCGGTGGATGCCCTGGATGGCGCACCAGGACTATATTCCGCCCGCTATGGGGCAACGGATGGCGATCGCATCCAGCGGCTGTTGACGGCCTTGGGGGATACGGACGAGCGATCGGCCCAGTTCATCTGCGCCATTGCCCTAGCCCGCCCCGACGGCACCATCGCCCTCGAAACCGAGGGCATATGCCCCGGCGAGATTACCCAAGCCCCGCGCGGACAAGGGGGCTTTGGCTATGACCCCATCTTCTACGTACCCGCCGCCGCCAAAACCTTTGCCGAGATGACCCCAGCCGAAAAGGAACAGTGCAGCCATCGGGGCATCGCCTTTGCCCAACTGCTGCCAGCGCTCCGTCCCTTGAATATGGCCGACTAAAACTGGGCCGCTTCCTGGCTCTTCTGAAGCTGCTTGAGTTCCTTCTTCGAGAGCTTTGCAGTAGAGGCACCATCTTCGCTTTGTTTCAAGCGCTCTTGGCGGTCAATATCCGGCAGTTTCAGCACGATCCCCGCCGCCAGCCAATAGTAGACATTCACCGGGTCTACATCTAGGGGGTAATAGTAGGGGAAATAGCTAATAAACAGCACAAATACCCACATGGAGGCCCCATAGCCCCTTAAATTAGGCTCCTTAATGGAGCGGTAGGCTTTAAAGGTGGCAATGGTCAGGGCCGTGAATAACCCCAACACTGCAAATAAGCCTAAGAAGCCAAACTCATAGAGCAGTTTGGAGTGATAGGTTTCCACCAGGGCCGTTTTGCCAAAAATCCGCGCAGCATTGGTGGCCCGTCCCGCTCCCCGGCCAAAAAAGCCTTCCTGCTCCTTAGCGGCCCATTCCAATTGGTGGGTAATAAAAGCGGTTGGCGGAGCCGCTTCCCAGCGACTGCGGAAACTTTCTACCCGCTCGTTTAAGACCTCAGGATTTTTGGCCGCCATAAATACCAAAATCAACCCCAGCAAAATGCCAATGGGCAAAAACCGTTTTAGGTTCAAAATCTGTCCGGTTAACACCAACAGCATCACCACCACCGCTGGCACTAGGGCTAGGGCAATGCGCTGACCGCAAATCACCGCGTTAGCCGCCACCATTGCCATGGCGACGAGGCCAACAATGCGCCAAAGAAAGTTGCGATCGTTAAAGGCAGTGCCAAAGGTGAAGAAGGCACTGGAAATCAAAAACCAGCCCCATTGCCAGGGGGCAACAAAGGTACCTGGCAGGCGCACTTGTCCTTGATCAGGACTGTACAAAAGCGCCCCGCCAACTAAACATCGAGAGTCTAAGGATGCTCGGAAGAGTTCATTCCCGGTGCCGATGGTGCCTTGGCAACGACCTGTTTTCAGCATCATGTACTGCACAAAGGCCAGGGCACAACAGACGATGACGAGAATTACCTGCATTCTTAACACTAAATACACATCTTCCTTGGTGCGAATTAAGTAGTAAATACAGGTAATCAAAAAGGTATAGCCAATAATGGCTTTCATGCCTAGAATGCCCAGCAATATCGGCTGTTCACTGCCCCCAGCAGCCATGTGCTGAGGAACGTTAACAAACAGCATGGTGGCCATCATCACCGTTAACACAATAAATAGCGGAATTTTGATCAGCTTGGGCAGGATAAAATCTTGCTTGTATTTTTGACAAAACAGAAAAACGCCGATGAGGGCAGGAAGAAAAAAGGCATCTTTGGCCAACTGTAAGAGGGCGCTACCCCCCAGGGCATAGACGACGGTGCCGCCAAAGGGGACATAGATAATGAAGGCATAGATGGCATGGCGGGGATATTTAAAACACATCGCTAGGCAGGCAATGCCGCCCCCCGCTACGATCCCCAGTTTGGGTTCCACAGCAACGCTGACAACTAACCCGATTAGAAGGGCGATCGCCATCACCGCCGAGGTGTATTGAATAAACGCCTGCCGGATCTTGGCGGCTTTGCGCTTCAGGGCCAACTGCTCCTTCAGGGTCAGCTTGGGGGCCTCTTTGGCGGCTTGCTTAGACTTTTGCTTACCTTTCTTAGCCTTAGTCGGCTTAGTTTTGGTTTTCACCATGGGGCCAAAGGAAATTCTAGGGGGAGGGTTGCGTCAGTTCGAGTCTTAAGTTGCCCGTTCAGCCTGGGATCCTGATCCGGTCTGGGGACGAGGCTTATCAAAAAGAGGGCCACCATCGGGAGGGCTGCCAGGGACGGTCCCTGGTGTGGGGAGCCCAGACGGGCAATTTTTCCTAGGTTAGCCTCCCCAAGCGGGGATGTCCCCCAACCCCATACAATCGGGATCGAGGGCCTAGGTGGACGATGTATCCCCTAGCCGGCCCCGCCCATCGGGTGCGGAACCCGTCTCTTCCGACTGCCTCAATCCGCGCCCCCTTGCTGTGCATTGAATATTTGAGAGCGCTGTTTTCACCATGACTTCGACCCTGTCCCCCGCCCCGTATGCCGTTAACGATGCCCACCGCAGCTCGGTACCCCCGATCGCGGTACCGGAACGATTGCTGCTCGGCCCTGGCCCCTCCAATGCCGACCCGGCGGTGGTGGCGGCCATGAACCATCAACCCATCGGCCACTTAGACCCTGCCTACCTGGCCATGATGGACGAGGTACAGGAACTGCTGCGCTACGCCTGGCAAACCAGCAATGACCTCACCTACCCAGTGCCAGGGACGGGATCAGCCGCTATGGAAGCCACCTTGGCCAACGTTGTAGAACCGGGCGATCGCGTCCTGGTGGGGGTGATGGGCTACTTTGGCCACCGCCTGGTGGATATGGCGGGCCGCTATGGGGCTGAGGTCTACACCCTGAATGCGCCTTGGGGCGAGGTGTTTTCCCTAGATGCGCTGCGGGCGGGGCTGGAGGCCCATCGGCCCCAGGTGCTGGCCCTGGTCCATGCCGAAACCTCCACCGGAGCACGGCAGCCCCTGGAAGGTGTGGGGGACTTGTGTCGAGAATTCGACTGTCTGCTGATTGTGGACACCGTCACCAGCCTGGGGGGGGTGCCGATTTTTCTGGATGAATGGAAGGTGGACCTGGCCTACAGCTGTAGCCAAAAAGGGCTGAGCTGTTCGCCGGGGGTGTCCCCCTTCACCATGGGGGCGCGGGCGGTGGAAAAGCTCAACCGTCGCCCCACCCCCGTCGCTAACTGGTATTTGGACGCTTCCCTACTGCGGAAGTATTGGGGCCGCGATCGCGTTTACCACCACACCGCCCC
>JAQCHG010000226.1 GCA_027619675.1 Cyanobacteriota bacterium | reverse complement strand
ACCAGCCCGTCCGCAAACTTTCCCTAGGGGAGCGCATGAAGGCAGAAATGCTAGCGGCCCTGCTGCACCGCCCCCAGGTGTTGTTTCTAGACGAACCCACCCTGGGGCTAGACGTTAATGCCCAGGTGGCGGTGCGGGATTTTCTGCGGGAGTACAACCGCCGTTACCAGGCCACCATTTTGCTCACCAGCCACTACATGGCAGACATCACCGCCCTCTGCGATCGGGTGCTGCTGATTTACCAAGGCTCGCTGATTTACGACGGCAGCCTAGAGGGGCTGTTAACCCGCTTTGCCCCCTACCGCGAGGTCAAGGTGGAACTGGCCAACCCCCAAGACGGCCCCCAACTGGCCCGCTATGGAGACATTGAAACCCTTAACGGCTGCTCCGTCAGTCTGATTGTGCAGCGCTCTGCCCTGACGCAAACGGTATCTCGCATTCTGGCGGAATTCGCTGTCCAGGACCTGACGGTGACCGATCCCCCCATTGAGGAGGTAATCGGTCGCGTGTTTCAAGCGGGGGTGGTCGCGTAGGGGCTGGTATCGGTATTTGGAACCGAACCAGAATAGGATTGGCACCGTTGACCCAGCCTTCCCCCTGAGTGAAGGGTTGGGTTTCAAACCGTGTCTTCGGACAGTCTGGTGGGAAGTTTTAGCTGGCTAGATATTCCCGCATGTCTCCCCGACGCTTGCGGAGTTTGGTCAGGGCTTCCCGCTCAATCTGGCGCACCCGCTCCCGGCTGATGCTGAGCATTTCGCCAATTTTTGCCAGGGTCAGGCTTTGGCCATCCGCCAGCCCAAACCGCAGCCGCAGCACCTGCTGCTGTTGGGGGGTAAGATCTCCCATCAGGCGTTCTAAGTCCCGCCGCAGAGCCGCTTGGGTAGCAAATTCTTCTGGAGACGGGCCTTCATCCTCCAGCAGTTCGCTCAGTTCCGTGTCTTGGTTGTCCCCTACCCGCAGGTCGAGGGAAAGGGGCTGACGGGCTTTTTCTAAATAGTCCCGCACCTGCTTTGTGGTCAGGTCCAACTCCGTCGCCAATTCCATCACGGTGGCGGCGCGGCCATGCTTTTGGGCAAGCTGCCGTTGGGCCTTTTTAATCTTGTTAAGTTTCTCGGTGATGTGGATGGGCAGTCGGATGGTGCGGCTCTTTTCGGCGATCGCCCGCGTGATGGCCTGACGAATCCACCAGTAAGCATAGGTAGAAAATCGATAGCCCTTAGTGGGGTCAAATTTTTCTACCCCCCGTTGCATACCGATGGTGCCCTCCTGGATCAGGTCCAGCAGGTCCACATTGCGCTTGATGTACTTTTTGGCCACGGACACCACTAGGCGTAGGTTGGCTTCCACCATCTTGCGTTTGGCCATGTCCCCCAACCGCAGGGTGGTTTTCAGATCCTGCTCAGAGACAGCGGCGGCGGCGGCCCATTCCGCTGAGGTCGGCTCCCGGTCCAGTTTGTCCACCAGGGCAGATCTAACCTGCTCTAGGTGGGCCATCTGCTGCACCTGTTTGCCCAGCACGATCTCCTCTTCATGGGTTAAGAGGGGAACTCGACCAATCTCCTTCAGATAGGTCCGAACCAAGTCCGTGTTTTGCGTCGTTTTCATGGGTAACAGGCCACTAATGACACTACAGCCGCACCCGACAAGCGGATGCCAGCCCAGAACTCTAGATGGAGGGGCAACCCGAGACGGTAGCGACAGGGTCATCCCTAAAACTCTATGTGAACTATCGTAACATTTATGAGAAGAGAAGGGGGAGGACCTTCAGGTTTTCTTCCATGGCAAATCCCTGCCAGAAAAACGCCCAAGTGTCCGTAGAATAACGGCTCTATCCCCAGGCAATTGCATCGTTGATGACAAAACCTGAGAACCCCTCCTGGAGAAGAGACGGGAATGTAACCAATATTAACAATCTTTCGCCAGAGTTTAAGGTGTGCCCCGCTTCCCTGAGAGCGGGCCATGTCCATGGACATGGTCTGACTGCCCCCTCGCGCCCTGGAAAATGCTGCTCGATATTAGTTCAAATGAACTGCTTTGCCAAGGATGTGGGTGGGATTAGGTTGCTCCCGTGTCAGCCTGAAGCCATGTCAGCCTGAACAAAAGCACTGCCTTGGTTTACTGTGAGACCATGACTCCCGAGACCATTACGCAACAATTGCGCGATCGCTTTGGTGCCCAGGTGGACGTGAGTCCGCCGGATGCCTGGCAGGTCACTACTACCGACTGGCGACTGCTGGTGCTACTTTCTGCCGATCAAAGCTGGCTGCGGCTACTGGTGCCCATTGTGCCCGCGCCCACCGCAGAACCGTTTTGGGGCCAAATTCTAGCGGCCAACTTTGACCTCACCCAGGAGGTCCGCTATGCCCTCCACGAAAATGTCCTTTGGGGCGTGTTTCAGCACGATCGCGCCAGCCTGACGACATCGGCATTTGAGGCGGCCCTCGATCGCCTCTTGGCGCTAAAGCAGCAGGGCATCGATCCGTTCTTCAATACCTTTTTAGAGCAACGGCTGCGGCAGATCATCCAGGCCGCTAAAGCCCAGGGCCAAACCCTGACGGAAACCCTCCAAACCCTCGATCGCTTCTACAGTGAAGGGTTGATGGGGGATATGGATGGCGATGGCACCTACCAGACCCAAGCCCTAACCGCTTGGCAACGGCAATTAGAGCGCCTGTGGCCGGAGGTGGAGCCATGACCCTAACCCCAGAGGCGGTGGGCGATCGCCTGCGCCAGGACTACGCTCAGTTTCCCGCCCACCAAAGCTACGACCTCTACGCCCCGGATGTGTACTTTCAAGATCCCCTCAATCGCTTTCGCGGGGTGGAGAAGTATCGGGACATGATTGGCTTCATTGCTCGTTGGTTTATCAATCCCGCCCTAGACTTGCACGCCCTGACCTACCCTGGCCCAGATCAGATTGAAACCCAATGGACCCTGCGCTGGGTCGCGCCCCTGCCCTGGAGACCAGCGATGGCTATTTCTGGCTGGACGGAGTACCGCCTCAACGACAACGGTCTGATTGTGGCCCACATTGATTATTGGCATTGCAGCCGTTGGTCGGTGGTGCAGCAACTCTGGTCGCGATCGCACCCCTAAATCACCCATGGGGTCAACTTAAAACGACCCTTGTCAACCCATCTCTATGTATGGATAGATGCTTGCTCCGCAGTGTCTATGGAAAGAGGGAGGGCAGAAAATAGTGGCCTATATCCTAGGGCTTGAATCCCATCTAAACCCTCGACAAAGGGGAATCAACCTCGCTAAGTTCTAATCAAGCGCTCAATGCAACGGGTTTTAGAAAGTTTGTTGGCATTGACTGTTTGATGAAACTCAGAGAGGTGATTATTACATGGATACCTCTGTCCATATCCCTGAAAATTTGAAGCCAGATTCCATCAGCGATGGTAGTGAATTAAAGCCTGCTGAAGTAGCGGCAAGAGCCCAGCGAGAGGGCGGCGAACCGCCTAACGAAGCGCCGGATGATGGCTTGCATACCCAGTGGAGCGATCGCCTCCGGACCCGCGATGGCTACACCGTAGACCAAGAAGGTTTAGCCAATAACTACGCCGTGACGCCCACCATGTATCCCCAAGAGGAGCAGCGGTTCGGCTTTACTCAATACGCAGAAACGTTAAATGGTCGGTTAGCCATGTTGGGCTTTATTAGCCTAATTTTGCTAGAGATTGCCACTGGACAAGGGTTCTTCTCCCTGATTTCTTAGGCACCGCTGCGTTCGATCAGGTCGATAAATTCGAGAACTTTATCGGCAATTTGGCAGACATCCATTAGTTACTGACTGCCACAACGTTCTCAAACTATTCACCAAGGAGGTCACCTATGGCTATTCAAACCCCCAGCAAAGAAACTCGTCAGGCCTATCAAGAAAAGGTGCAGGCTCAGTTAGAAAAAATCAACGCCCAGTTGAATGAGTACCAAGCCAAAGCAGACCAAGCCAAAGCAGACGCCGCCGTTTCCTACCACAGCCATGTGGAAGAACTGATGGCCAAGCGCGATGCTGCCCAGCAAAAGCTGGACGAGCTGCGCAATGCGGGCGAGTCTGCTTGGCAAGACGTGCAAGACGGCTTTGAGTCTGCCTGGAACGAATTGACTCAATCCTTAGAGAAGGCGGCTAACAACTTTAACCAGTAAGCCTTTTCGGCCCCTATAGCGTCCCCGAATCCACCGGATTGGGGGACGTTTTTTTAGGGAACTGTACATGCGGCAAAGTCCACTGGGGTCACCGCGCTACGGTAACAGGACTTACGCGCTGAGAACGCTATCGGTAGTGCCAGTAAGGGTGACTGCGTAAGTCCTGGGTAAGTCGCATGGTACGCGTGCCCTCAAGTTTCCCCTAGATGCTTTCCCGAGACGATGCTTTCCCGTAGACGCTGTTGTTGAACTTGTCGGCAGTAGGTCACAAAACGGGTGGGTAATTCTGGGCGATCGCCCCAATGGAGATGCACATAGGAAGCGTGGATATTCCCTAGACCAATGCCCTCCTGGATGGCAGGCGGGGATGGCTGCCCTAGGACAGGATAAGGAGTCGTATCGTAGAGCGATGCCGATAGGGGGGAGGCCAGGGCGGAACGATGAAACTCATGACCCCAGAGGGGGGTGCCCGCTGGCACTAGAGGGGTCGATTGGCGGGCGGTAACTTGGCGATAG
>JAQCHG010000225.1 GCA_027619675.1 Cyanobacteriota bacterium | reverse complement strand
GCGGCGCTGTTGCAGCCAAGGGCTTAATGCTTCCGGTGGACAGGCGCTGAGGGGCTGCCAGCGCTGGGCCGAGGCCGCCGCTTGGCGAAAGGGCCAGGTGGTGGCGATCTCCAGATCCGGCAGCACCAGTTCCGCCAGCCCCAACGCGTCCGCCGTGCGGCACAGCCCCCCCAAGTTGAGGGGATTTTCCACCAAGCTGGCACACAACACGAGACCCTGGCGGGGGCGGGGATCACCAGGGGCAGGGCGATCCCCAGACATTACCGGGGACAAGAAACCCTACCCCGCCAGTTTGGCCTTCACCAGGGCCTGGACTTTGGCCCCATCGGCGCGACCCTTGAGTTCCTTCATGGCAGGCCCCATCACCTTGCCCATGTCCTTGGGGGCGCTGGCTCCGGTTTTGGCAATCAGGGCATCAATCACCGCCTCGATTTCGGCATCAGAAAGCTGGGCGGGTAAATATTCTTCGATGATGGCCAGTTCTGCCGCTTCCCCCTCAGCCAAATCGGCCCGCCCCGCCTGGGTGTATTGCTCAATGGCGTCTTTGCGCTGCTTGGCCAGTTGGGTTAGTACCTCTAATTCTTCGGTATCGCTGAGGGCATCTTGGCCCTTAGCCCGCACGGTGCTTTCCTTCTCAAGGATGACTTTTTTGATGCTGCGCACCGTTTCTAGCCGCACCTTGTCCTTGGCTTTCATGGCAGCTTTGATGTCTTCGGTGATGCGATCTTTGAGGCTCATGATCAGGGGGGAAGGGTGAAGTTGTAGAGGGTGAACGGTTCAGGCTAATCCAGTCCCTATCCTATCGGTTTCCCTCCAGAGCTTGGCCTGCGCCCTTGGTTTGTGGGGGAACGGGTACCGGGGTGGTCTATCTAAAAGAAAAAATGGGATGGCAGGGTTCACCGAATGCACTGATTGTCATCAGCCTTGATCGGGCTTGCTCACCGGGGGGCCGCAGTGTCTGGGGGCGATCGCCGCCTCACGTTGGTTGGTCAATTGATTGGTTGATCAATTGACCAGAGAGCTGGCCACCTCATATTGAGAAAATAAATTGACTACTGGAGGGAATGGGTGTGATTAACCAGCCAACTGTTCACAGGCTCGGGCGATCGACACGCATCGGAATTTGGCTGAGTGCCCTGCTGACAGCTTTTGTCGGGCTGGTTAATCTCTGGTCAGCCGTCACCCCTGGCCTGCCGGGGCGGGTAGCGTGGCTCAGCAGTGTCTTCCCCATTGAAATCCGCGTCGGTGCCCATGTGTTTGCGGCCCTCAGCGGTTTCTTTCTGTTGATGCTTGCCGCTAACTTGCTGCGGCGAAAACGGTTGGCCTGGTTCTTGGTGATGGGCTTGCTCATCCTCTCCATGCTCAGTCACCTGGTGAAGGGGCTGGACTACGAAGAAGGCTTGCTGTCCCTGGGACTCCTGCTGCAACTGCTGCTGCTGCGTCCAGCGTTTACCGCCCAGTCAGATCGCCCCTCCATCATCCAGGGATTGCGGGTGCTACTGGGAGCCCTGCTGTTTATCCTGGCCTACGGCACCTTAGGTTTCTGGCTGTTAGATCGGCACTATGCCGCACCCTTCAGCCTGCCCCAAGCGATCGCCCAAACCCTGGCCATGTTCTTCACCGCTGACAATGGCCGGCTAGAACCCACCACCGACTTTGGCCGATATTTTGCCGACTCGATTGATGTGATCGGCGCAGTCACCCTGCTCTACGCCGCCTGTATGCTGTTTCGCCCCGTGATTTTTCGGGGAGCGGCCACCGAGGCAGACCGCCAACGGGCAACGGCCATTGTCGAGCAATATGGATAATCCTCCCTGGCGCACTTCGCCCTGCTAGAAGATAAGTCCTATTACTTCAGCCCCTCTAGACAGTCGGTGATTGCCTACGTGCCCAAAGGTCGGGGGGCGGTGGCTTTGGGCGATCCCATTGGCCCCGAGGGCGATCGCGCCGAAACCTTGCTGGGGTTTCAGGAATTTTGTGCCCGCAATGACTGGCATCCTGCCTTCTACCAGACCCTGCCCGATGGTCTGGAGCGGTACCGGGCTCTGGGCTTTCGGGTATTGAAGATTGGGGAAGAGGCCGTTGTCGATTTGCACGGCTTCACCCTGGAGGGCAAAGCCGGACGCAATTTGCGAACTGCCCTGAACAAGTTCACCAGGCAGGGCTACCGGGTGCAGTATTACGCGCCGCCTATCAGCGACGATCTGCTGTCGGAACTGAAGGCCATCAGTGACGACTGGCTGAACGCCATACAGGGAGCCGAAAAGAAATTCTCCCTGGGCTGGTTTGATGTTGACTATTTGCGGGCGTGCGAAATCGCTGTGGTGGAAGATCCCCAGGGCACGCCCCTGGCCTTTGCCAATCTAGTGCCCGAATATCAGCGCAATGAGGCCACCATCGACCTGATGCGCCATCGCAGGGAGGTCGAGCGGGGGGCGATGGACTACCTGTTCACCTGCCTGATGCAGCACTGTCAAGACCAGGGCTATGCAGGGTTTAACCTGGGCCTGGTCGTGCTGTCCGGCGTGGGTGAAGATGCCGATGCCCCGCCCCTCGAAAAAGGGATGCACTACCTCTACGAGCACTTGAACCAGTTTTACAATTTCCAGGGTCTGCGGGCCTACAAGGAAAAATTTCATCCCCAGTGGGAGCCCCGCTATTTTGTGTATTCCCGTCTCGCGGATCTGCCCGATGTGGTGGTGGCTCTGGTGCGGGCAGATTCCGGCGATCACCTGCAAGACTACTTTGGGGCTGAGTTCTTCAGCATGGCCTTAACCAATGGCCTCAAACAAGCCTCGAAAATTGCCCCCGCCCTACTGAGTATGGCCCTATTTGCGCTGTCCATCTGGGCCATCAGTCGCGAACTGCGCCAGCACAGCCTGCAACCGATTGCCCACGCCATCGCTAATATCCCGACCTGGGCCTTGGGGCTGGCAGTGGTGCTAACCGTGGTGAATTATGGCTTTTTGACGGGATATGACACCCTGGCCACTCGATTTGTGCGCCATCCCCTGTCTTACCGTCAGACAGCCATGGTAGCCGTGGTTAGCTACGCCATCAGCAACAGCGTCGGCTTTGCTCTGCTCAGCGGCAGCGCCATTCGCTATCGCTTCTACACCGACTGGGGGCTGACAGCGGGGCAGATTGGGCAAATCATCGCCTTTTGCAACCTCAGCTTTTGGATTGGGTTATTTGCCATTGGTGGCCTCGTGTTTGCGGCGGAACCCCTCTCGGTGCCGGATCTGCTGCATTTACCCTTTGCTACGGTGCATCCCCTTGGGGTCATCTTTCTGGGGATCATCACCGCCTATTTAATCCTCAGCAGCTTCAGCCGTCGCTCTCTCAAAATTGGCGGTTGGGTGCTACCCCACCTGCCCCTCAAGCTCTCCCTAGGGCAAATTGCGGTAACCTCCTGCGATTGGGCTTTAGCCGCAGCGGTGCTATATGTGCTGCTTCCTGCCTACCCCGGGCTGAACTACTTCATATTTTTTGGCAGCTACCTACTAGCCCAAATTGCGGGAATTGTCAGCAATGTACCTGGGGGCTTAGGGGTCTTTGAGACGGTGTTACTCCTGCTGATTGCTCCCCCCCTGGCTTCAGATCAGCTCCTAGGGGCTTTGCTGGTCTATCGGATGGTCTACTATTTTTTGCCTCTGTTGATCGGTCTAGGGCTGCTCGGCATTTATGAGCTGCGCCAAGGCAAGACCAGGGGTAAAGGGTCGGTGTGGGCCAGGGGGCGTGGATGATCGCTCAAGGTAGCTGGGGATCAACCCGCCGAGAAGAAGTCGCTCAGGGCTGTGGTTACTGCGGTGGGCGCTTCCTCTGGCAAAAAGTGGCCGCAGTCTAGGGCTTGCCCCGTTACTTGGGTGGCATAGGTGCGCCAAACCGCCAGCACATCGTAGGTGCGGTGGACAAACCCCCGATCGCCCCACAGCACCAGCAGGGGGCACTGCACCTGTGCCCCAGCGTCAGCGGCATCGTGGGTGAGGTCGAGGGTGGCGGCGGCGCGGTAGTCTTCGCAGGTGCTGTGGAGGGTGGCGCGATCGCTGAAGCAACGCAGATACTCCGCCACCGCAGCGGGATCAAACTCGGTGCCCGGTGCGCTCCAGCGGCGCAGCTTTTCCGTTAGGTAATAGGCCGGGTCGGCCCCAATCATCCGTTCCGGCAGGCCATCGGGCTGAATCAAGAAAAACCAGTGATAGTAGCCCGTGGCAAAGGCTTGGTCAGTGCCCTCGAACATGTGGCGGGTGGGCACGATGTCCATGACGCAGGCACGGGTGAGGGTTTGGGGATGGTCGATCGCCAGGCGATGCAGCACCCGTGCCCCGCGATCGTGGCCAGCGGCGGCAAAGGTGTTGTAGCCCAGGGCCGCCATCACCGCCACCATGTCCTGGGCCATGGCCCGCTTAGCGTAGGGGGCATGGTCGGCGGTGGTGGGTGGTTTCCCGCTGTCCCCATAGCCCCGCAGGTCGGGACAGATGACGTGAAAGTGGGCCGCAAGGGCGGGGGCGACCCGGTGCCACATGGCATGGGTCTGGGGATAGCCATGGAGCAGCAGTAACGGGGGACCGCTGCCCCCGGCCATGCCCACAATTTCCACTTCTGAAGTTTGGATCTGAAAGGGGCGGAAGGCGTCTCCAAAAAGGGTTTGGGAGGCGGCGGGGAAGGGCATGGGGGAGGGAG
>JAQCHG010000224.1 GCA_027619675.1 Cyanobacteriota bacterium | reverse complement strand
CGCAGACCCCTGCGCCCCTACTGACTCTCTGGGATGGAGCTTCACAGCATCTCCTCCATCGACTTATCCCGAACTGAGGTTGCGTAAGTCCTGCCGTAACCGTCCCAGGGACTACGCTGGCTGAGCGAAGTCGTTCGTGAAACTCTCCCAAAGGGAGAAAGCCAAAACCCGGCCAGAATGTCCCCTAGCCCCGCTGGGGCGGCCAAGCCAACGACTCCGTTGCTCCCTAGGGGAGCCGCTAACGCGAACAGGGGACGGTTACGTCCTGCCGATATCTAAGCTACGAATTGCTGGGGAGGGGTGTGATAGAAAAACAATTTTTACCCCTCCATCAGGTCGTGCGTCATCGTCGTTTCTCGCTGGGATGGTGGCTGGTTCTAGTCGCCGTTGGTGTCCTATTAGTGCTGCTCCTGGGGCGCTGGCCGGGGCGGGCCGTTGCCCCTAGCCTTGCTCCGCTGCCCCAGGATCCCTTTATTCAGGTTTATTTCAACCACTCCCAGGCGGCGGTCTATACCGATCCCTATCGCCGCATTCGCCGCCAGGGGGATGATTTGGAGGCCGTTATTCTGGCCACCATTGCCTCGGCCCAAAGCTCCATTGACATTGCTGTGCAGGAGTTGAATTTGCCCCGCATTGCCTTGGCCCTGCGCGATCGCGCCCAGGCGGGGGTGCAGGTGCGCATCATTCTCGAAAACCAGTACAACCGGGTGTGGCGACCCGTGGCGGGTGCCGATCTGGAGGGGCTGGACGATCGCGATCGCGGCAGGCAGAGTGAACGTCAACGGTTGATTGACACTAATAACGACGGCACCATCACAGCGGCGGAGGTGGAGCAGGGGGACGCGGTGCGGATTTTGCAATTGGCGGGGTTGCCCCTGATTGATGACACGGCGGATGGGTCAAAGGGTAGCGGCCTCATGCACCATAAATTCATGGTGGTGGATGGGCGCGTGGTGATCGCCGGGTCTGCTAACTGGACCCTGAGCGGCATCCATGGGGACTTTGCCAACCCGGACAGTCGCGGCAACGCCAACGTATTGCTGAAAATCACCAGCCCGGAACTGGCGGCGGTATTTGCAGAGGAATTTAGTCTGATGTGGGGGGATGGGCCAGAAAAACAGCCCGATAGTTTGTTTGGGCTGCAAAAACCAGGGCGATCGCCCCGTCCCGTGTTCATCACGGGCTCCCAAGTGACGGTGCAGTTCTCCCCCCTGTCGGAAACCCAGCCCTGGGCCAACAGCACCAATGGCTTAATTCGCGACACCCTGCTCACGGCGGGGCAGAGTGTAGACTTGGCCCTATTTGTGTTTTCTGACCAGGCCATTAGTGATGCCCTGGCCCAGCGATCGCAGGCGGGGGTGACCGTGCGCGCCCTCATTGATGCGGACTTCATCTACCGCAGCTATAGCGAAGGGTTGGACATGCTGGGGGCGGCCACCCCCGATCACCGCTGCAAATTTGAGGCCAACAACCGCCCTTGGTCCCAGCCGATTCAAGCGGTCGGCATCCCCGCCCTGCCGGAGGGGGATAAGCTCCACCACAAATTTGCCCTGATCGACAACGTCACAGTGATCATCGGCTCCCACAACTGGAGTGCCGCCGCCAACCACAACAACGACGAAAACCTGCTGGTGATTCGCAACCCCACTGTGGCCGCCCACTTTCGTCGGGAATTCGATCGCCTCCTCACCGACGCGGAGCTAGGCTTCACCCAAGATCTGCAAAACCGCCTACAGCGCCAGCGCCAAGCCTGCAATTTGTAGGTCTATGCTGAAGGCAGTCAATCCCTGAAAACTGTGGCTAGATGGCGATGGTAACGATTACGGTGAAGCTCTTTGCCGCCTACCAAGATGCGGTGGGGAGGCCGGAAATGACCCTGGAATTTCCCCCTGAAACCCCGGTATCGGCGGTGCGCGATCGCCTGATTGCCGACCATCCGCACCTAGCCCAATGGCGGGACCTGACCCGGTTTGGCATCAACCTCCAGTTTGTGGAACCGGACACCCCGCTGCACACGGGGGATGAGGTGGTACTGATTCCCCCGGTGAGCGGGGGGTAAGGGGTCGCCCAGCGCAGAAACGGGGGGCGCAGAAATGGGGAGCCAGGGGTAAGGACTCAGGAGGAAGCGCGATCGCGCAGTTGGCGAAAGGCGTCGAGTTCCCCCAACTGTTCCGCCTGTTGCTGAATCTGGATTGACAGGGAATTGCACACCAATTCACACAGCTCAAACACAAAGGGGTTCATGATCTCGTAGAACACGCAGACCCCCTGCTGTTGACGGGTGACGATCCCCGCTTGGGCCAAAATCTTCAAGTGCTTTGAGACATTGGCTTGCCCTAGTCCGGTAGCTTCAATGATTTGGGTGACATTTTTGGGGCCACTGCGGAGGGTGCAAACAATTTGCAGGCGGCTGGCTTCTGACAGCACCTTAAAAAACTCTGCCACCAGCTTCAGGGCCGACGGGGGCAGTTTGGCCAAGAGGCATTCCTCGGGGCAGTCGCTCCCGGTTTGGGTAGGGGCGGCAAGCGGTTTCGGTGTGCTGACCATCGGCTACGGTTATCCTGAAGCAACAACAGCGGTGGGGGATCCCTGGGGATCCCTGCCGACCAGAGCTGCGGCTAAAAGCCACATGTAGGGTTGTCGGTTGTAGATGCCAACCCTTGACCTACGAACCTGTTAACGCCGTTAGGGCTGTCAAGCTGAGGATCCTGGCCACCGGGCGATCTCGCCAGCCTTGCAGGTCAACCCTAAAGCAATCCTAAATCTTTATACCCATAGAGCATAACACACGCATATTACCCAAGGGTTGTATAACTGTGTGGTTGATGGTAGCGATCGCTGGCCCGATCTTTCCCCATCTTTATTGGCCGCCCCCTCCCAGGAAAGGGTTAGCAAATTTACGCCGTGCGGTACTAGCCCTTTAGGCCGCTGCCGGACTCCGTAGGCACGATGTAGCGCTGCATCACGACGAAAAACAGCAGCACCGGCACGATGGAGATCACCGAACCCGCCGCAATCAGCCGCCAGTCCAGAGAAAAGCTGCCCGCCAGTTTCGCCACCCCCAGGGGCAGGGTGTAATACTCCGGGCGATCGAGCAAAATCAGCGGCCAGAGGAAATCACTCCAGGAACCAATAAAGACAAAGATGGCCAGGGTGACTAGGGCCGGACGGGTGGAGGCAATCATGACGTGCCACCACACCCCCAGATCCGAGCAGCCATCCATGCGGGCGGCTTCCTCCAATTCCTTCGGCACCCCCAAGAAGGCTTGGCGCATCAGGAAAATGCCAAAGGCGGAGGCAATGAACGGGAAGATCAGCCCCAGGTAGGTGTTCCGTAGCCCCAACTGCACCGCCAGCACATAGAGGGGAATCATGACGATTTGGAAGGGGATCAAAATCGTCGCCACAATCAGGGCAAACAGCGCCTCCCGCCCCGGAAACCGCAGCCGCGCCAGGGGATAGGCGGCCAGGGAGCAAAACAGCAAGTTCAGGCCCACCGTCAGCACCGCTACCAGGATGCTGTTAAAAAAGTACTGGCCAAAGGGGTTTTGCTGCCAGACGGTGATGAAGTTACTGAGGGTGGGTTCTGCGGGCAGAAACCGGGGGGGGAACGCAAAGATATTCTCGTTGCCGGATTTGAAGGCGGTACTCACCAGCCACAGCAGGGGCAACAACATCCCGAGGGCGATCGCGCTCAGTAGGGCATAGGTGCCCAGGAGGCTCAGCCAAGATCGACGGGGGGATGGGGAGGGAGCGGCCATGGTGCTACCCCATCAACCGCGACTGCATCAGCCAGAAGCCTGCAAACGCTTCGGTGTCTGGGCTGGCTTGGATCGCCAAGAAATGGACTTGATTGGCGGCTGCCTTGGCCGCAGCAAAGTTTTGGGCTTCGGTGTTGAGGGCGCTGTCGTTCAAGCTGGCCAAAATCCAGCTATCGGCGGCCCCGGTTTCCAAAATCAGCCGGGGGGGCTGACTGGATTCCAACCGCAGTTCGCTCAATTCCAGCCCGGACATCCAGCCCGCCATGGCCAGGGCGCGAGGCGAAAAGATGACAATGCCGGGGATTAAGGTGTCGGCTGCCACCTGGGCCACGGAGAGGGGAAATGCCTCACCAAAATCAATGGGCCACTCGGGCATGTCGGCAAAATCGCGGGCGGGCAGGGTGACGAAGGCCCACTGTTGCCCCACCAGGGCATCCGGTAGGCGGCGGGGGGCCGGCGGCGGCGCACTGACGGCGGGGGAAGGCTTGTCGGTATAGCCAGGATCCTGGGGATAGACCTCCTGCTGGCGGTATTCCAGCCAGGATTGCAGGGCGAGGGTGCGGCGGCTGGGGGTGGCGGCGAGGCCCAGTTCTTCACAGGCCCGCGTGATCATGTTTTGCATGGGGAAGCGGAAAAACCGCACCCGGCTGGGGGGGGCCGGGGCTTGGGCGATCGCCTCCGCAATGGCTGTTTTCAACTCCAGGGAATTGACCTCGGTGTTGGCCACAAACTTGCTGAAGCGAAATAGGCTGTCAGGGTCTGCATCCACCGATTGCAGCCCTTCGCTGATCAAGACTTCCCAGCGCTTTTTATTGCGATCGTCCAAAATCGGACGGGAGTAAAAGTCGAGTTCCCAAACGGTGCTCATAGGGTTATCTCAGGGGCGATCGGCCATCACACCAGTCAGCAAAACTCGTCCACTCCTTT
>JAQCHG010000223.1 GCA_027619675.1 Cyanobacteriota bacterium | reverse complement strand
ATGAGCGCGATCGCAAGGACAGCACCCGCCGGGTGGCCCCCCTGCGCCAAGCCGAAGATGCGGTGCAGGTGCTCACCGATGGCCTCACCATCGAGCAGGTGGTAGCCAAAATCGTCAGCCTCTACCACCAGCGCTAAGTAAATCGCCTTAAGATGAATCGTGCATGGGTCATATCGAGGGGAGCGAAGCGGAATCGAGATATCTCGCCGGATTGCTGGCGTTTGAGATTCCTCCCGCTGGTCGGAATGACCTCTACGAAATAATTCTGGCTACCTACTTAACCTCAGCTCGGGATAAGTCGATGGAGGGGATGCCGTGACGCTCCACCCCAGAGAATCAGTAAGGGCGCAGGGGGCTGCGCCCTCAAAATGTATCGGACAACACGATATCTGAGCCCAATGTCGGGCGGGAATTCCACTAATTGCAGGGCGCAAACCCATAGCCCTAGGGGCATGGCTTCGCGAGTGCGCCCCTACAGGAACGGGAATGCCGCTTAACCCGAACTCAGGTTACTTAGGGATCGTCATGGGTGAAGGCCCCCAGAAATTCCCTGCCCAGTAATGTTGGGTCTTCTTCCTCGGCACCAATCTACGGCAGGATATTCATTCCGAAAAATCCCCCTCCTTCGCCCCCATAATGGAAAGGGCGATGCTTCATACTTCTTCACGATGGCAAAAGACCTACGGGCGTTTCTCACCCAGCTCGAAGACCGGGGCCAACTGCGGCGGATTGCCGCCCCGGTGGACCCCGATTTGGAGATTGCTGAAATTGCCAATCGGCTGCTGCTGTCCGGGGGGCCGGCCCTGCTATTTGAGAACGTCAAGGGATCGGACATGCCCGTAGCCATCAACGTCCTGGGCACCCTAGAGCGGGTATGTTGGGCCTTTGGCATGGAAGGTCCGGCGGAACTGGAGGCGATCGGCCAAAAACTGGCCCTGCTCTACCAGCCCCGCCCCCCCAAGAAATTTTCCCAAGCGGTGGAAATGGGCAAAGCCCTGTTTGACGTGATTAAGGCTAAGCCCGATCGCGATCTATTTCCCCCCTGCCATCAGATTGTGGTGCCGGGGGATCAGGTGGACCTGACCCGCTTACCCCTGTTGCGGGTGTATGGCGGCGATGCGGGCAAGGTGATCACCCTGGGGTTGATGGTGACCAAAGACCCCGAAAGCAAAATCCCCAATGTCGGGGTCTATCGCCTGCAACTGCAATCGAAAAACACCCTGACGGTGCAGTGGCTATCGGTGCGGGGGCCAAGCCGCCACCTGCGGAAGGCGGCGGAACGGGGGGGAAAACTGGAGGTGGCGATCGCCCTCGGCGTTGATCCCCTGCTCATCCTCGCTGCCGCCACCCCCCTCCCCGTGGACCTGTCGGAGTGGCTATTTGCAGGGCTTTACAGCGGCCAAGGGGTCCACCTAGCGAAATGTAAGACGGTGGATCTAGCGGTGCCTGCCCAGTCGGAGATCGTGCTGGAGGGCACCATCACCCCAGGGGAAATTGGGGTGGATGGCCCCGCTGGGGATCACATCGGCTACTACGGCCCCGTGCGGGAAGATGCCCCCCTGATCCGCATCCACACCCTGACCCAGCGCAAACAGCCCATCTACATGACTGCCTTCAGCGGGCGGCCCCCCAAAGAAGACGCCATGATGGCCCTGGCCTTGAACCGCATCTATACGCCAATTCTGCGGCTCCAGGTGCCAGAAATTCAGGACTTCTTTCTCCCCATGGAGGGGCTCAGCTACAAGGCGGCGGTGATCTCCATCGATAAGGCCTATCCGGGTCAGGCTCGCCGGGCCGCCCTGGCCTTTTGGACCGCCCTGCCCCAGTTCACCTATACCAAGTTTGTGATCGTGGTGGACAAGGCCATTAACATCCGCGATCCCCGCCAGGTGATGTGGGCGGTGACCTCCAAGGTAGATCCGGCTCGGGATGTATTCATCCTGCCGGAGAACCCCTTCGATCGCCTGGATTTTGCCACCGCTAAGCCGGGCCTCGGCAGCCGCATGGGCATCGACGCCACCACCAAGGTCTACCCCGAAACCGATCGCCCCTGGAATGATGAACTGCGCCCCGATCCTGAGACGGCGGCCCTAGTGGATCGCCGTTGGGCCGAGTATGGCCTCGCGGATCTGGCCCTTGATGACGTCAACCCCAACCTGTTTGGCTACGACATTCACTAATGGATCATGGGATCCGACTATCCCCATTCCCGGTACGCTGCTGAAGCCTTCGGCATGGCAGCTTGCGGCAAAAAGTAGTGGCTATGGTCAAGCCCAAGCACCCGTTAGTGCTCTTTAGGGAGTATTGGGGGGGCACACCCGATATAATGGGCCGCTGGTCCTGGGGCAGTCTAGGGGCGCGGTGATTCCCACCTTGGACCTCAACCATGGACCTAGAACCCCACCATCCCCTGTACCAAAGCGATCAATGGGCGGCGGATTTGCGAGATCAGATCCTCACCCCCCAACAGTTCAAAACCTATACCGGGGTTGACCTCCAGAAGGCTGACGAACAGCGGCAGGCGGTGCGGCGACGGCGGCAACGGCCCCCGTGGCAGCGGCCCTTGTGGGTCCTGGCCCAGGGTTTGGGCCAAGGGCTGCTGTTTTTCTTGCTGTTGTGGGGGCTGTTTATGGCGGCAGGGCTGGCGATCGCGGCTCTGGTGTGGTTGGTGACCCACCTACTGGCGGGGTGGTGGGGCCTTACCCCTACCTTTGCCCTGGCCCTGACGGTCAAACTAGCGACGGGGTTAAGTATTCTAGGGGCGATTTTCATCGGTGCATCGGTGGGCTGGGAAGATTACCAAGCCCAGCGGACCTGGGGCAGCCTGTTTTCCCTAATGGATGAGATGGACCGCTATCATCGCCTGTTGAAGATGATGCATGTGCAGGATGTAGCGGACGCTGGGGCGGGCAGTCTGCCCCAAGGGCGGGCCGCTTTGTTGGAGCAGGTGCAGAGCCTCAGACCCACCCTAGTCAAGGCCCTCCAGGTGGAGCGATTGTTTCGGGAAGATCCCCTCCTGCAACCCCCTGATCCCGTGGCCTTGGCCCTAGACGTGACTGACTCCCCCAGTGCGGCCCTGCTGCAAACCGCCCAGTCTTACCAGACCCTGCTTCAGCAAACGTTGGAAATCCGTGATGCGATTGAGACGGAAATGAATCGGCTGTAAACCGTCCGGGCGATCGCCCCCGTCCCCCTGCCTGCCCTTTGGGAGTACCCCCACCTTCATGCTGCCCTTAACCCACCTCCTGCAAGAGGAGCCCATCGGTTCCTTCGCAATTTTGCTGCTGATAATTTTGGCGGTGCCGCCGCTGTTTGAGCGGCTGCGGCTGCCGGGGGTATTGGGCCTCTTGCTGGCGGGGGTACTGCTGGGGCCGAACCTGCTGAACTTGCTCACCGCCGATGAGCCCGTCATGGCCTTCTTGGCGGATTTGGGGCTGCTGTACCTGATGTTTGTGGCGGGGCTCGAAATTGACCTGGCCCAACTGCGGAAGGTGCGGAACCGCTCCCTGAGTTTTGGGGCCTTTACCTTTCTGTGTCCCCTGGTAGCAGGCATCGCCATCGGGCGGATTTTCCACTTCGACTGGAATGGGTCGGTGCTGCTGGGATCCCTGCTGGCCTCCCACAGCCTCATGACCTACCCGATTTTGCGGCGGCTGGGGGTGGTCACCAACGAGGCGGTGACGGTCACCATTGGGGCCACCATCTGCACCGACATCGGGGCGTTAATCCTATTGGCGGTGTGTTTGGGGGTCCATGACGGGGGCTTTAGTTTGGCGCGCCTCACCTGGCTGCTGCTGGCCTTGGCCCTGTACACCCTGGTGGTGCTGGTGGGGTGCGATCGCGTGGGGCAGATGTTCTTTCGCCGCTCCACCAGCGACGAGGGCAGCCAGTTTTTGTTTCTGCTGCTGGCGGTGTTTCTGGCGGCCATGGGGGCAGAACTGATTGGCGTGGAGAAAATCGTCGGGGCCTTCCTCTCGGGGTTAGCGGTGAACGACGTGGTGGGGGATAGCCCCGTCAAAGAAAAGGTGGTGTTTGTGGGCAGCGTCCTGTTCATCCCCATCTTTTTTGTCAACATTGGCCTGCTGATTGACCTGCCCGCCTTTTTGAACAGCCTGCAATCCCTGGGGCTGGCCCTCACCATCGTCGGGGGGCTCATGGCCAGTAAGTTTCTGGCGGCCCTGCTGGCCAAGCTCTGTTTTCGCTATAGCTGGCAGGAAATGCTGACCATGGGGTCCATCTCCATTCCCCAGGTGGCCACCACCCTGGCCGCTACCCTGGTGGGTAACCGGGCGGGCATCCTCAGCGATGATGTGCTCAACAGTGTGGTGGTGATGATGCTGGTGACCGCCACACTGGGGCCGCTGCTGGTGTCGCGGGTGGCGGTGGGGCTGCCCTTGCCCCCCAGCCGCGCCGTCACCCCCAACACCCTCTTTGTGGGGGAACTGCCCCGCCGAGATCGCCCCTTCACCGTGATCGTGCCCGTCTACAACCCCCAGACAGAGCAGCATTTGATTGAGCTAGCAGCCCTGTTGGCCCAACAGCGCCAGGGCCAGGTGGTGCCCCTAGCCATTGCCTTGGCCCGCCCCCACATGACCGTAGACCAATTGGCGCGATCGGTGCGTCAAAGTGAGGCCCTGTTGGCCAAAGCCGAAGCACTGGGCCAGGGCTTGGGCATGGCGGTAAAGCCCGTCCTGCGGGTGGA
>JAQCHG010000222.1 GCA_027619675.1 Cyanobacteriota bacterium | reverse complement strand
CCGAACCATTGACAGGCCAACGATATACTAGACACGGTTTTAATCACGGCGGCCTGCCCAAGGCCCTGGGTTAAGGCCCATTGTTGGGAATTGACAGGGACGATGACATGAATCCAGGCATTGACCTTCAAGGCAGTTTCGTCCAGCTCATGGAGCAGTTGGGAATCCCCACGGGGGCAGCCAAAGCCCTATGGTTGCCGCTCCCCATGGTGCTGATGCTGATTGGGGCCACGGTCAGCATTTTCGTGACCGTGTGGCTAGAGCGTAAGGTGTCGGCAGCGGTCCAACAGCGCATCGGCCCAGAATACGCGGGGCCTTTGGGGACGTTGCAGGCGGCAGCCGATGGTCTCAAGCTCATTTTCAAAGAAGACATCATCCCAGCCAAGGCCGACTCCATTCTCTTTACCCTTGGCCCTGCGATCGTCGTCATCCCGGTATTCCTCTCCTTCGTGATCGTCCCCTTTGGACAAAACATGGTGATCACGGACCTGGGCATCGGTATTTTCATGTGGATCGCCCTGTCCAGCATCACCCCCATTGGTCTGCTGATGTCGGGCTATTCCTCCAACAACAAGTACTCCCTGCTGGGGGGGCTGCGGGCTGCGGCCCAGTCCATCAGCTACGAGATTCCCCTGGCCCTGTCGGTGCTGGCGATCGTCATGATGTCCAACAGCCTCAGCACCGTTGACATCGTGCAGCAGCAGTCTCAATACGGCATCTTGGGCTGGAACGTGTGGCGTCAACCCGTGGGTCTGCTGATTTTCTGGATTGCGGCCCTGGCGGAATGTGAGCGTCTGCCCTTTGACCTGCCGGAAGCGGAAGAAGAGTTGGTGGCGGGCTACCAAACCGAGTACACAGGCATGAAGTTTGGCCTGTTTTACGTGGGGTCCTATGTCAACCTGGTGCTATCCGCCCTGATTTTCTCGGTGCTGTACCTGGGGGGGTGGGGCTTCCCCATCCCGGTGGAATGGTTGGCCAATGTGCTGGGGGTGAGTGAGACCACCCCTTGGTTACAGGTGATTACCGCCAGCTTGGGCATCGTCATGACCCTGGTGAAGGCGTACCTGCTGGTGTTCCTGGCGGTGCTGCTGCGGTGGACCGTGCCTCGGGTCCGCATTGACCAACTGTTGGATTTGGGCTGGAAGTTTCTGCTGCCCGTTTCCCTCGTGAATTTGCTGCTGACGGCGGCGTTGAAAATCACCTTTCCGGTGGCTTTCGGCGGTTAAGTCCTGAAATCCTTGCCTGGGCGGGCGATCGCCCCCTTCCCACTCGATATTCCTTTGACCTGCTGCGGAGATGTCCCATGCTGAATTTTTTGAAGCAAGTTGGTGACTATGCCAAAGAAAGCGTACAGGCGGCTAAGTACATTGGTCAGGGCCTGTCGGTCACCTTTGACCACATGCGGCGGCGGCCCATCACCGTTCAATACCCCTACGAAAAGCTGATTCCTTCAGAACGCTACCGGGGTCGCATTCACTTTGAGTTTGATAAGTGTATTGCCTGCGAGGTTTGTGTGCGGGTATGCCCCATTAACCTGCCGGTGGTGGACTGGGAATTCAACAAAGCCACGAAGAAGAAAACCCTCAACCACTACAGCATTGATTTTGGGGTCTGCATTTTCTGCGGTAACTGCGTAGAGTACTGCCCCACCAATTGCCTCTCCATGACCGAAGAGTACGAACTGGCCGCCTACGATCGCCACGAGTTGAACTATGACAGCGTGGCCATGGGCCGTCTGCCCTACAAGGTCACCCAGGATCCCATGGTCACCCCCCTGCGGGAACTGGCCTACCTGCCCAAAGGGGTGATGGATCCCCACGAACTGCCTGCGGGGTCCCGCCGCGCTGGCAAACTACCCCAGGAAATTCTGGAGGAGGCCAAGGCTGGCGCAGACAATGGCGCAGAGGCCAACTAGGATGCCTAGGAGACGGGGGCACCCGCTGGGGACCCCGTGTGAATGCGAATTTTGTCTGTCTTAAACCGTTGCTGTAAACAAGGGGTTGTCGCGTGACACTTGCAGAAGGGGTACAACTGGTTGCCTTTGGCATCCTGACCGCCATGATGTTGGGAAGCGCCCTCGGGGTGGTGCTGCTGTCCAACATTGTCTATTCCGCCTTCCTCCTCGGGGGTGTATTCATCAGCATCTCGGGCCTGTATGTGCTTTTGAATGCGGGCTTTGTGGCCGCCGCCCAGGTGCTGATCTATGTGGGTGCGGTGAATGTTTTGATCCTGTTTGGGATCATGCTGGTGAATAAAAAAGAGGCATTCCCCGAGGTGCCCCGCGCCTGGATTGGGCGGGCAGCGACGGCGATCGTCTGCATTGGCCTCTTTGCCCTGCTCTCCACCATGGTCTTGGGCACCTCCTGGACCCTCTCCACAGAACCCGCTGTAGGTGACGGAGCCACCGTGCTGATTGGGATTCACCTCTTCAGCGACTTCCTGTTGCCCTTTGAGTTGGCGTCGGTGCTGTTGCTCATGGCCCTGGTGGGGGCGATCATCTTGGCCCGCCGGGAATATATCCCTGACGAGCCCTCGGTGGATGGCCCTGACGCCTTGACCCTACCGGAACGGAAGCGGGAATTGGTGTCCGCCAGCGGTGCCGATGCTAGCGACCTCTAGGGGATGAACTGCCCTGGCGCACCCCTGGGCCGCCCTTGCCCGCAGCAATGAATGTTGTAACGGATGCGGCGCGGCTTACTTTTCTGCCCTGACCTTTTCTGTGCAAAGCCATGATTCAACTTGAGTATTTTCTTCTGTTGGCGGCAGCCCTGTTTTGCATTGGCATCTATGGCTTAGTCACGAGCCGTAATGTGATTCGGGTGTTGATGTCCATTGAGTTGATGTTGAATGCGGTCAACATCAATCTGATGGCCTTTTCTAACTATCTGGATCCCGCTACGGCGACGGGCCAAGTGTTTGCGGTGTTTGTCATCACCATTGCGGCGGCGGAGGCGGCGGTGGGGCTGGCCATTGTGTTGTCCATCTACCGCAACCGCGACACCGTAGACATGGAGCAATTTAATCTGCTCAAGTGGTAGACGGGGCAATTCCAGGGTGGGGCTGGATCCGTAGAATGGGGGCAGCCGAGCCCTGGGGAGATTGGCCCATCTGTGCAGCTTCAGCAAGTCATCATTGCCTATAAGGCCGGGAATCGCCAAAGCAAGAGCCAGGCGGAAACCTGCGCCAAGCAACTCCAAGGGTTGGGATGTAGAACCCTGGTTGGCCCCAGTGGTCCCAAGGACAATCCCTACCCTGTTTTTTTGGCCTCTGTATCTGAGCCCATTGATTTGGCGGTGGTGCTGGGGGGAGATGGTACCGCCTTGGCCGCAGCCCGCCACTTGGCGGCAGAGTCGATCCCGATTTTGGCTTTGAATATTGGTGGCCATCTGGGCTTTTTGACGGAGGCCCCTGATCACCTGTCCTTTCCAGAGATTTGGGAACGGCTGCTGGGCGATCGCTTTGCCGTTCAGCAGCGGATGATGTTGCAGGCTCAGATCTTTGAGGGCAGTCGCACAAACTTAGACCCGGTCAGCGATCGCTATCTGGCGCTGAATGAAATGTGCGTCAAGCCCGCTTCCCCCGATCGCATGATCACCTCCATTTTGGAAATGGAGATCGATGGGGAGGTAGTGGACCAGTACCAGGGGGATGGGCTGCTGATCAGCACCCCCACCGGATCCACCAGCTACACCGTCGCCGCCAATGGGCCGATTGTGCATCCCGGCATGGATGCGATCGTGGTCACCCCCATTTGCCCCATGAGTTTGTCCAGCCGCCCCATTGTGTTGCCGCCGGGGTCCGTGGTCAGCGTTTGGCCCCTGGCGGACCCCGATGTGACCACCAAACTCTGGACTGATGGTGTCATGGCCACGGGGATTTGGCCGGGGCAGCGGGTGGACATTCGCATGGCGGATTGTCTGGCCCAGTTCATCGTGCTCAGCAAAGATTATTCCTACTACCGCACCCTCCGCAGCAAATTGCAGTGGGCAGGCGCCCGCATTCGCTACAGCAACAACCACCGCAACTAGAAAGGGGGCATGATCCCAAAGCGCGGCAAAAAATCCCCAGCACATTGATTTACAGAAGGCATTGAAAAGTTTATGAACTAATGTAATTCGTTACATTGGAAGATCGAGGATCGATTCACGGAAAAATTAAGCCGTCGTCGCCCGCCACAGTCGGCTAAATTTCGGGGAGATCTGGTGCTGAATTGATTGCTAATCGGGGGATCCGCTGACTTTTAAAAATATCGGCCTAGGGGAATTTCAGCGGTCGTCCCACGATTTTAAAGGCTGCAACCGGGCCTTGCGCCCCTGCATATTTTGGGGATCATGGATGCAGTTCTCAACAATGTCATCAAATAAGCATCTAAATCTCTGCTCAATGTAAAAAATGTCTGATCAACGGAGAGCAGCCGCCATCCCGGTCGTTATATATCAGTGGGCACTCAAGGCCAGGATTTTACAGACCGTTACTCTCAAGTGACGGGGATTGCCCTGAGCCCATGGAACCCAGCAGTGTTTTCCCAGGGCCAGCGGTGTTTCCCTGGGAGAGAACGCTGCCATGAGTGTCGATGGCTGACTTTTGTAAGCAAGAGGATTTGAATCCATGACAGTCGCGATCGCGCCCGAGTCTAGCTCGACGCCCGCTTCCTCAGGCCCGATGCGAATCGGGATTCCGCGTGAGGTGTTTCCGGGGGAACGTCGCGTGGCGGCGACCCCC
>JAQCHG010000221.1 GCA_027619675.1 Cyanobacteriota bacterium | reverse complement strand
CCCTGGGCGGATTTCTTTAAAATCGGGCTTTTTTAGGGAGTCAACCATGAGTCCTCGAGTACACGAATGAGGTGCCGTAACTCGGCAGTACCTTGGGCATCTGAGTACGGGCACCTGCCACCATAGGTCTTGACCTATGAATTCTCTGAAGACGCCTTTATGGATAGCTTTTCAGCGGTAGCAGGGCACCTCGCCACTGTGTCTTAGTGTATCAATGGGAGCCCTGCCATACGGGCTGGAAGCTTTAAGAATTGCAACATTCAGCAATGGGGCGCAACCTACGCCGGGTCCTTGAAGGTGGATGCCAAGGGGGTAGCGGCCCGTGGCACGGACGGGATCTGGGTCTGCTGCCATGCCGTGATGCGTTGCCGTCGCCGCTGCTCCCAAAGTTGGGGCGCAACCCGCATCTGCCGTCGAAATAATCGCTGTTCTGCTGGGGTTAGTTCAATTTGCCGCCAGGCGGGACGCCAGGCCAGGGCTGCGGCCCACCGCCTCAGCCGAGGATAGGCGGTCAGGTCCACCCCCCATGCTGGCAGGCGAGGAATGACGGTGCCAGCCACGATTTCTGCCAGGGTAATGTGCTCCCCGGCAAAGTAGGTGGACCCATGCAGCAGGTTCTCTAAGAAGGCCAGCGTATGGTGTGTCCGGGTGTGTGCGTATTCAATATCCCGATGGGTCTGGGCCTGATGTCCTTGGGTGAGCAGTTGGACGACAGCGGGCAGCAACTCATTGAAGGTCACCTCTTGCACCATGCGAACGGTGGCGATCGCCTGAGGAGTGGTCGGCAACAACGACGGTTCAGGATAGCGAGCCTCCAGATAATCCAAGCTGGCGAGGCACTCAATTACCCGCACCGATCCGTCTACCAGCACGGGCACATGACCAAAGGGGTTAAGGGCGAGAAAATCTGGCTCAAACTGGGCTCCCCCTAAATCCACAGGGATTAACTCAAAGGGCAACTGCTTTTCTAACAGGGCCAGCCACACGGGGCGGGCGTAGATCGAAGGGCGGGTGTAGCAAAGCTTCAGCATGGCAGGTTAAGGGAATGGAGGATTGAGAGACCGATCGGTCTTTTCTTGGCTAAAAAAAGGGGCCGAGCAGGGGGCCACCGTGGGGGATCTCAGGTTAATTGGGTCTGCACATAGGTTTCTAGGTGGGCCAAGGTCCGTTCCATGTAGATGGACTCGCCGTACAGTTTGCTGAGCATGACTGCGCCTTCTAGGGTGGCAATGATGACGGTGGCCACCGCCTCCGCATCTAGGTCCGATCGCATTTCCTGGCGGAGCTGACCCTTCTCTAGGATGCGATGGATGAGATGACGCCACCCATCCATGGCCTGCCGCGCCCGATCCCGCAGGGCTGGGTGGGTGTCATCGCTGTCGATGGCGGTGTTCAGAATTGGGCATCCCCCTGGTAGCGGGGGCGCTTCCACAATGCAACTGTAGACCCGTAGCAACGCCACGAGACGGTCAACGGCATGGCGTTGACTGCGAATCGCCCCCATAAACTGGGCTTGAATCTGGCTCACCGCCACATCAAAGGCAGCGAGGGCAAGTTCGTCCTTGTTGCGAAAGTGGTTGTAGATCCCCCCCTTTTGCAGTCCTGTTGCGGCCATCAAATCAGCCATGGACGTGCCTGCATACCCCTGTTGGTTAAACAGGATGGCAGCTTTGGCCAGGATATGGGCCTTGGTGGCAGCGGCTTTAGAGGACACAGGTAAACCAATGAAAGACCGTTCGGTCTCTAAAAGCATAGCACTGGGATTGCCATGCCCTGAAATTTCCATGGGCACCGTCTAATCCCGTGGCTCTAATAGAACGGGGTCTGGCTTGGCGGTGGCTTGGTGGCGTTGCAGGGCCTGTAACGCCGCTAACCGCTGTTGCATCCGCAGGTGAGGGGCGACCCCTTCGTAGGCGTAGCGGTTGTAGCGCCCCGTTTCCACAATCCGCTGGAGATAGGTGACCCGCTCTTCGGGGGCGGGATGGGTAGAAAACCAGGACAACCCAGCGCGATCACCCACTTCCCCCTGCAACACCACCATCAGGTTATGGAGACCATCCGCCGCATAGCCCGCCGTGGAAAGAATCTGGGTGCCTAGCACATCCGCTTGGCGCTCCATCTGGCGGGAATAGCCCGTAATCGCTAGCCCCGCCGCCACATTGGCCAACTCTGGGATTGGGATGAAACTGGCCAAGCTACTGAGGAAGTTGCTGTTGGTGGCCATCTGAAAGCCGTGGGACAACACCGCATGGGAAATTTCGTGGGCCAGTAGCCCTGCCAGCTCTGCCTCCGAATGGGTTTTCATTAAAGCCCCAGTGTTGACGAAGATTTTGCCCCCCGGCAGGGCAAAGGCGTTCAGGTTGTCGTCGTCGAGCCAGTAAAAGTCGTAGTCAAATTCATCGCGTCCCGTCAGGACTGCTAAGTGTTGGCCGATGTTATCCAGGTAATCCACCAGGGGGCGATCGCTCAGCAGCGGTAGCTGATCCTTCACCTGCTCAGCAATGCGTGCCCCTAGCGCGTCTTCCCCCTGCATCAGCACCACCGCCGAATTGAGGGCGGTGAAGGGACCCAACAGCCCCCCGGTGAGCAGGAACCCGGCGGTACCCGTCACCAGATTGCCCACGAAGTTTTGGGTAATCTGTTCGTTCATGGCGGCCCTGAAGCGCTCTAAGTTCTCTGCCGCCAGGGCCACCATGCGATCGCGATCGGGGTGATCGGGGTTTAACACTGCGAATTGTCGCGCCGTAATCGAAGCTTCGATCCACTGCTCCTGGGCCATCTGCACCTCGGTCTGGGCTTGAAGTAGATCCGGTTGGCTGGGGTATAGCATCAATGCTTGCTCTAGGCGGGCTGCCGCCGCCTCAACCTCCCCTTGGCTGACCAAATAGCGGGCATAGAGGGCCTGACCGGGAATGAATTCGGGATATTCCGTCACCAGCAGTTGCAGGGGCACAGCGGTGCGGTGGGCTAGCCCCAAGGTCAGCCCCTGATTGGCCTCGCGCCAGTAGACCGCAGCGACGGGGGGCAAATCAGCGGCATCAAAAATGGGGGGGATGGTCTCTGGGGGTAGCTCCGCCGCCCACAGGTCAGCTTTGGCCTGGCGGTAGAGGGCGATCGCCTGCTCCTGATTACCCGCCTGATATTGCTCGTCAGCGGCAATCAGGAGCCGCTGACGTTTTGGCAAGTTTTCCACATCCAACACGGCGGCAGCGGCCAAGCGCTCTGCCGCGCCGCTTGGGGGTAGGGGTGCGGCCATGGGATCGTCTGGTTCCAGGGCAGCGGCGGGGAGACGGGGTTCAAAGGTGGGCAGGGGCAGCACCGTCTCCTCCGTGGCGGTGGAGGGGGTGGAGGCCGTCGCCTCCGGCAGGATTAAGTCCGCAGCGGAGGCGATCGCGGGGTCGTGGGGATCGGGGCTGGCAACCGTTTCCCAGACCGCACTAGCCGGGGCCTGCGCCCTAGATAGCCCTGGGATAGTCGCCCCCGTGCCCAACGTGATGAGCACGGTCACCAATGCCAATGCGCTTAACCGTCGCCAACCCTTCATGGCTCCTCCCCACCGCAACCTATCCATCATGTCCCGAGCCCCCAGCCGCTTGACCGTTGGCACAAGGGATATTCCGCCACCTTAATCCCTGGGCGGGCAAGCGGCATCCGCAAGGTGGATCTGGGTAACCCGGCATGGCCAACGCCCCCGAGGGAGTCGTCAATCAATCGCCAGCCCCTTTTTGTCACAACATTGATACCCCCTGGCTAGGTGACGGGGGTGGGAATGGTTTCCCAGCAGGGCTACCTTAATTAAGGACGTGGCCTAGCATCTCACCCAGGACAAATCTATAATCTTTGTAAAGATCAATGCCGTAACTGGACAGGCCACTATGGATCTCGGACCGCTCGACCCCATCAAACCCTGGTTAAATTTTGCCCACCCCCTGATGATGTGGGTGTTATTGGGGTTAACCCTCTATGCGCTCTACCTCGGTGTGCAAATCCGCCGCACTCGGGCCGCCACTGGGGATGAGAAAAAAGAACTGATCAAAGGCAAATTCAACCTGCGCCACCACCAAATTGGGGCGGCGCTACTGGCGTTTATGGTGCTGGGCACCATCGGCGGCATGGCGGTTACCTACATCAATAACGGCAAATTATTTTTTGGTCCCCATCTACTGGTGGGGTTGGCGATGACTGGGCTAATCGCCGTTTCTGCGGCCCTGGTGCCCTTCATGCAAAAGGGTAATGAAACCGCCCGTTACACCCACATCACCCTCAACATCACCTTGGTGGGGTTGTTTGGTTGGCAGGCTCTCACGGGGATGCAAATTGTGCAGAAGATTCTGGACAATTTTTAGGGGCTGTTTTCCCGTAATGCCAGCGCCCACTGAAGGTCAGCATGGCAGCATCATTCCAAATTTTGCTGGGCTGTCTGAGGATCCCAACGTCCAAGGGTTTGCTGTGATTGCCCTCGACACGAAACCTTAAATCTCAAAAAGGGACCGCTGCCTTCTACAGCGGTCCCTTTTTTGAAGGCTCAACGCAGGTCGCGATCGCAAAGGACTGTCACCACTTCTGCCCCCAACCCTTCATGCCTACAGTCCTTCACGCCAAAGCCCTTAGTGCCGTCTGGTCCTAGGACCTTTGTACTCCATGGCATCAGGGGATTTTTCGGAATGAATATACCGCCGTAGGTTGGCGTCGAGGTACGAGACCCAACATTCTGAGCAGGTAATTTCTTTCTCAGAGACCGCCTAAA